>CAZXNY010000012.1:0-11890 GCA_964642205.1 uncultured Caulobacteraceae bacterium | reverse complement strand
GGTTGGGGTCCGCTACGCGGAGGGTGGGGGCATGCGCGGACGTTTGCCCCCTCAGTCACGCTCACGCGTGACAGCTCCCCCGTAAACGGGGGAGCAATTGGTCGCGCTACGTCCCAACAATCCCGCCATCGTCTTTCGTGACGACGACGACGGACGCGCGTGGCCAGCTTTGGCCGCCGTCGGGCCAGTTGGAGAGGGGCGTGCGTTGGCCGCGGCCCCAGCGCAGCTCGGCGAAGGTCACGCCTGCGGGCGTGCTTTCGCCCGGATGTTGGATCGCGCACAGGAACGCGCGTTCGTCGGGCGCAAGCGTTGGCCCGCAGATCTCGCCGCCGACGGGGCCGACGAGAAAGCGGCGCACGTCTTTGACGCCGTCGCCGCGCGTTTGCGTCACGAGCACGCTGTCATTGCAGTCGCCGAACACGGCGTCGGAGCCATCGGTGGCGATCCAGACATTGTAAGCGCTGTCGATCGCGAGATTGTCCGGGCAGGCAAACCGGTCGCCCTCGAACGTGTTGACCCCGTCCTTCTTGGTGGAGACGAACGCGGGCGTGCCGGCGGGCGTGCGCGCAACGGGTTCTGGCGCGCCGGGATCGCCGGCGAGCGCGAACACGTCCCAGCGGAACGCGCGCGCGCCGCAATCGCCGCCCGCTTCGTCGAGCCGCAGGATGTGGCCCGCGAGATTGGCTTGCGCACGGCTTGAGCCTTCGCGCACCGGCGCGCCTGGGCGCTCCACACGTTGCTCGCGATTGTTGGTGCAGACGACGAGCACGGGGCCGAGACCGACCCAGTTCGCGTCAAGCAACGCTTCGACGTCTTCAGGGCGATCGAGCGGCGTGGCGCCAAGGAGGCGCGCGGCTTCGCGCGTACGCATCATCAGATCGCCTTCGTCGGCGAACGGATTGGGATAGCCGGCTTCGCGCGCGGCGCGATTGGCGGCGCTGACTGACAGCTCGATCCAGCGGCCCGTGCCGTCTTCTTGCATTTGCGCGACGTAGAGCTTGCCTTCGTCGAGTAGGTTCATGTTGGCGGCGCGATCGCGCGCGTTGAACCGGCCGCGCGAGATGAACTTGTAGAGGTATTCGTTGATCTGATCGTCGCCCATGTAAACGGCGACGCGTCCGTTCTTGGTGAGCGCAGTGGTGGCGCATTCGCCTTTCTTGCGGCCGAGCGCTGTGAGCTTTCTCGGCGCTGCCTGGCCGTTATACGGATCGATCTCGACGACCCAGCCGTAGAGCGCGGGACCGGTCGGGTTCTCGCTCAGCTGAAATTGCGCGGGCATCAGCGGGTTCGGCGCTCGGCGGATGCCGGGATAGCCGAAGTTCTCCGCGTCGAGCACGTAAGGGCCGTTGTCACGGTAAGCGGCGAGCGCGGGCGCGTCGGGATCGCTGTTCGCGTAGATCGTGTTGAAGTTCTCTTCGGACGAAAGATACGTGCCCCACGGCGTTTGACCGCCGGCGCAATTGGCTTGCGTGCCGCACCGGACGGCGCCGGGCGGGTTCGGTTCGTGCGGGCGACCGGGCTCGCGCGCGTTTACGAACGTGGCGGCAGCGGTGATCCACGGATGGTTCGCGGCGGGACCGGTGAACGTGACCGGCGTGAACGGCGTGATGCGGCGGTTGACGCCCGTACCCGGCGCGCTTTCGGTGACGACGCGCCAATCGCGGCCAGTGCGCGCGATCTTGGTGACGGTGACGCCGATCGACGAGAGCGTGGTCTCCATGTGTGCGGGCGTGAGATCCTGCTGCCGCGCGACCGACGGAAACATCAGCGTCGGGTCGGCGTATTCATTGTTGGCGCAGAGGATGAATTCATCGCCGCCGCGCGGCGCGGGGAAGGCGTGTTGCGCGGGGAAGAGCGCCAGCATGTCGTTGTTCTGGCCCCAGCGCTGCTCTTGGCCCTCGCGCGTCAGCGTGTCTGGGTTGAAGGCGGGCATGTTGTCGAACAGCGCATCGCCCCAGCGCACCAGCGTTTGCGGCGTGTAGCCGTCCGGAACCTCAAGCTTATCTTCGGTGTGGGCGGCGACGCGCGAAAAGCTCGGCGGGCGCGCAGGCGTTTGCGCGAGCGCTTCGGCGAAGGAGAGAAGCGGGATCGCGGCGGCGCCGGCGAGGAAGTCGCGGCGGCGGATGGCGAGGAGGTCTTGGATGTGCGGCTGGCTCATGCGCCGCGAGATACGCCGCCAATGCGAAGGTTATGCGACAGCGATTTTGAGGGCGTCCTTGAGCGCGCGGATGTCGGCGATCTTAGTGTGGAACGCGCTCCAATCGTCGGTTTCGGCGATGGGCGCCCACAGCGCTTCGACTTCTTCGATGACGAGTGAGACGGGCGTTGGGCGCTGCAGGATCGGGTGCGATAGGCGCCCAGGATCGATCGCGGCGCGGGCGCGGAACCCGTCGCGGATCGGCGTAAATTTCTCGTCGGCGTAGAACGAGGCCGCGGGGCTTTGCGCGGCCCGCGCTTCATCGGCGCAGAACCAATCGTGGAAGAATTGCACCCACGGAATTTCGCTCTCGCTCATCCAAGCGAACAGGGCGCTGAGGAATTGGAGATCGCCGACGCGGTCATCCGTTTCGGCGAGCCCGAGGCGTGCGAACATCTTGCTGCGCAGCGCACGTTGATACGCTGGGCCGAAGCCTTGGAGTGCGGTCTGCAGCGGCTCTGCGTCGGTGACGAGCGTGAGGCAGCCGGCGAGTTGCGCGAGATTCCAGCCGACAGCGTCCGGTTGGCGGCCGAAGGCGTAGAGACCCTGCTGGTCGAAATAGGCAGCGGTGAAGCCGGGGACGCTCGCGGGCAGGAAACGCCAGGGGCCGTAATCGAAGCTCTCGCCAGTGAGCACGAGGTTGTCCGTGTTCAAGACGCCATGGACAAAGCCCGCGGCCATCCAGCTGGCGCAAAGTTCAGCCGAGTTTTCCACGGCGGCGGCGAGCATCGCGCTCGCGCGGGCGGCCGTGTCGTTGTGCGCGAGGATGTCTGGAAAGTAGCAGGCGCCGGCGTGGTAGATCAGCTGGGCGATCAGATCGGCGCGCTCGAAGAACGCGGCGCGTTGGAATGTGCCGAAGCGGATATGCGAATGCTGGAGCCGGACGAGCACCGCGCCGCGCGTGGGCGAAGGCTCGTCGTTGCGCTCGAGCGCTTCGCCGGTTTCGAACAGCGAAAGCGCCTTGGACGTTTTGACGCCCGTGGCGGCGAGCATTTCGGCGGCGAGGATTTCGCGGACGCCGCCCTTGAGCGTGAGGCGCCCATCGCCGAAGCGCGAATAGGGCGTTTGCCCCGAACCCTTGGTGCCGAGGTCCATCAGGCGGCCGCGCGCGTCGCGCATTTGCGCGAACAGGAAACCGCGGCCGTCGCCGATGTCCGGGTTGTAGGTGCGAAACTGGTGGCCGTGATAACGCATCGCGCGCGGGCGCTGCATCGCGCCGGGCAGCGGTTCGAAGCGCGCGAAATGCGCTTCCCACTCCGCGTCCGTCAGCGTGTCGAGGCCGATGGTTGCGGCTGCTTCATCGTTGCGCCAGCGCAGGGTGCTTTGTGGAAAGCTCGCGGGCGCAACAGCGTCGGAGAACTCGTCGCCGAGCGCTTCAAAGGGGGAGTCCGGACGGAAGGCGGGGCTGGGCGGCATCGTCTTTCTCTTGCCCTGAACACGCCGCACGCTCCACTTGTTCTGGCGAGAAAGGTTCGCGCCCCTGCTTGCAGACGCATGACGAAGGGGGTGCGCTGTGGCACAGGATGGGCCTAGAAGAAGACCGGTCGGAAGTGGTTGGGGCGGGAAGAGAAGGAACAAGAATGACGGCCCGTCACCTGGTGCTTGCCGGCGTCCTCGCAGCGGCGCTCGGCGCCTGCACGCCGAAGGCGGAAGACAGCACGGCGGATGCGAAGGGCGGCGAGTCCGGCCTTGCCGCATGCGGCGGCGGCATTGGCGGCGCGTTCTCGGAAGCTTTGTGCGGCAACCAGCAGCTCGCCGCGCTCGATGGGCAAATTCGCGAAACGCTGGTCGCCGAAGCGGCGAACGTCTCGGATGCGGGCGCACAGATGCTCGCGCAGGGTCAGCAGCGCTGGCTTGAGGCGCAGCGCGTCGCGTGCGGCGTGCTCGATGCGGAAACGCCGCTGACGGCCGATCAGAACACGTGCCTTGCGTCGGCGTTGCGCGAGCGCGCCGTGGAAGCGCAAACCGCCGTGCAGGAAATCGGCGGCTATACGTTCCAGGCCGTCGAGGTGATCAACGCGCAAGCCGTGTCGGCGCAGGCGGCGTCGGATTCAGGGCTCGGCGAGAGCGCGCCGGCAGCCCTGATGCGCGACATCCGCTTTCCCCGCATCGATGGCGCATCGGCGCCCAACGCGCAGCGCTTCAATCAGCTCGTCGCGCAGCAGCCGCAATACGGGCTGGAGGATCAGACCGAAGAGCAGGTCGATTACGAGATCGTCTATGCCGGGCCCGAGCTGATCTCGGTGAAGTTCGAGCTGTACGAGAACACGCTGGGCGCGGCGCACCCGAACAATTCCTCCCGCGCCGTGACGGTGCTGATGACTGGCGAAGGGCGCGCGCTCGCGGCGACGGACGTATTTACCGCCGGGACCGGCTGGGAAGATTTCATCTCGCGCCGTGCGGTAACCGAACTCACGCGCCAGTTCCGCGACTATCAATTCACGCCGCCCGCGCGCGATGTGCGCGAGAGCGCGACCAAGCCGCATCTATGGCTGGTAACGGAGCGCGGGCTCACGATTCTCTTCCCGCCGTACTCCTTTGGCGGGCCGCACGCGCTCGGCGGGGCCGAAGTTACCATTCCCTGGGCCGAACTCCGGCGCTATCTCAACCCGCAAGCGCCGCGGCCGATCCGCGCGAGCGCGTAACACGCGGTTTACGTGATAGTGGGCGGGGATATGCGGGCATTGCTGTTGGGATTGGCGCTCGCGTTGAGCGCGTGCGCGTCAGCGCCAGCGGCGCCTGTCGCGCACGCGCCGATCGCGGGCGGCGCAACGTCGATGCAGATGTTCGAGGATCTGAAATCCGAAGACGACACCATCGTGCAGCGCGCACTGGCGACCGTTGAAGCCAATCCGGGCGCGTATCTGCCGGTGATCTTCGGTGGCGTTGCGCGTGAGATGCTGGAACGCCAGCGGCCAGGCGACGCGGCGCGATGGAGCCGTTTTGGTTTCCTGCGCATGCTGGAAGATATCGAGTACGCTGGTTCGATTAGCGACCGGGCCAACCACATGGCGCTCTTGCTGTTCAACTCATACGCAACCGATGAAGGCCCGGCGCTGAGCGCGATCATGGGCGCGGCGAGCGTTGAGCGGCGAAGCGCAACGCTTGGAGATGCGCTGGCGATGAACGCGGCGCACCCGCGCCGTTACGCCGAGACATGGGTGCTGCATGGGCGCGATCCGTACGAAGTGAATTACGTTGCCGCGCCGGCGCCGTGGGACGCGGAAGCGGAAGCGCAAGCAGCGCTCGATGCACAACAAGCCGAGCTTGTGCGGCAAGTGCGCGAGATGGACGAAGCGGCGGCGGCGGCGTTGTCGCAAGCGGTCGGGCGTTAGCGGCCCAGTTTGGGGCGATAACCGCTTCTGCGAACCATTTGCCCTACAATGCGCAGTGAAATTCAGATGTCGGAAACCATGCGGGCGAGAAATTTGCCGTGCGCGCGGCGTCATGCGCGCTGAGGACCGCCGGCCATGTCTAACGATCACAACCTTCAAGAACGCCTTGCCTTCATGCAGCTCGACGGGCGCGATCGCGCCGCGCTGCGCAAGCTGAAGCCATTGATCGAGGCCTCGATCGGCCCGGCGCTGGATCGCTTCTACGCGCAAGTGCGGGCAAATCCGGAGACGCGGAAATTCTTCTCCAACGATGGCCATATGAGCGCGGCCAAGGGCCGGCAGGCGCAGCACTGGGGCGTGATCGCCGACGCTGAATACAGCGACAGTTACGTGCGCAACGTGCGCGCCATCGGGCAGACGCACGCGCGCCTTGGGTTGGAGCCGCGCTGGTACATCGGCGGCTACGCGTTGGTGGCTGAAGCGGTGGTGCGGGACATTGCGACCAAGAGCTGGCCGAACGGCCCGTTCGCCAACAAAAAGCCTGAAGAAGCTTCCGATGCGCTGGCCGCTTTCGTGAAGGCCGTGCTGCTCGATATGGATTTTGCGATCTCGATCTACATCGAGACGCTGGAAGCCGAGCGCCAGAAGCACGAGGCGGCGCAGGCGAGGGCCAAACAAGAGCAACAGCAAGTCGTTGATGTTCTCGCGCGCGCGCTCGATGCGCTGGCGAACGGCGATCTGCGGTGGCGAATCACGGATCAGGTCAGTGCCGATTACGCCAAGATCGTGGAAGATTTGAACGGCGCGCTTCAGAAGCTCGATTCATCCATGTCCGTGATTGGCGGCGGGGCCGACGCAATCGAGCATGGTGCGAGCGAAATCGGCAGCGCAGCCGATGATTTGTCCCGCAGGACGGAAACGCAGGCCGCGAGCCTTGAGGAAACCGCGGCGGCGCTCGATCAAGTCTCCGCCACGGTGCAGAAATCGGCGAGCGCGGCGCGCCACGCGAGCGAAGTCGTGCGCATCTCGCGCGAGAAGGCGGAAACCGGCGGCGCGGTTGTCGGTCGCGCGATCTCGGCAATGGCGCAAATCGAAGCCAGCGCCAAGAAGATCAGCCAGATCATCGGCGTGATCGATGAGATCGCGTTCCAGACCAACCTGCTTGCGCTCAACGCCGGCGTTGAAGCGGCGCGCGCAGGCGAAGCGGGGCGGGGCTTTGCGGTGGTCGCACAGGAAGTGCGCGCGCTGGCGCAACGGAGCGCGGACGCGGCCAAGGAGATCAAGGCGCTGATCGGCGAGAGCGCGCAGCAAGTCGCGTCCGGCGTCGATCTCGTTGGGCAATCCGGCGCGGCGCTGAAAGAGATCGTCGCCAAAGTGATGGAGATCGACGTGGTCGTCGGCGAAATCGCGACGTCGGCGCAGGAGCAGGCGTCCGCGCTCAGCCAAGTGAACAGCGCCGTCAACCAGATGGATCAGCTCACGCAGCAGAACGCCGCGATGGTCGAGGAATCGACAGCCGCGGCGCACTCGCTGCACAGCGAAGCGGGCGAACTCAGCAAGCTCGTCGGCGGCTTCAGGGTCACGAAAGCGCAAGCGGCGGCCGCGCCCGTGCATACTGCGCAGCAGCGGCGCGCGCCGAGCGCGAAAGCGCGGCCGCGCACAGTCGGCGCGACCGCGCTCGCCACCCAGGAGTGGGAGGACTTCTAGGCGCCGCTCACGCGCCTGGCTGGTTCGCCTTTAGAACGTCGTCTGCGCGCCGGCCGCTGATCTCGATCAGGTGCGAGTGTTCGGATTCGAACACGCCCATGCCCTGCGTATGCGCTTTGAGCTCGTGCAGGAAATCCTGCAGCTCGGAGTGCGGCAGGTAGACCTCGATCTTGTCCCAATCGGTCCAGCCCTCGCGCCCTTCGAAGCCGAGGATCTGGCCGTTGCGACTCGTCACCGCGCCGTTGATGCGCGCGGTGGCGTTCGAGGGCGCGTAGATCGTGAGCTTGTCGATCGGCTCGAGCAGGAACGGCTCGGCGGTCTTGAGCGCTTCGTTCATCGCGAGGCGGCCCGCCATGCGGAAGGCTTGCTCGCTTGAATCGACGCTGTGATACGAGCCGTCCATCAGCGTGACGCCGACATCGACGACGCGGAAGCCGAGCGGGCCTTTCTCCAAAGCGTCGCGAACGCCTTGCTCGACGGCGGGAATCCATTGCTTCGGCACGACGCCGCCGCTGATCTTATCGTCGAACACGAAGCCCTCGCCGCGCGCGAGCGGGCGCACTTCGATCACCACATCGCCGAACTGGCCGTGGCCGCCCGATTGCTTCTTGTGGCGGCCGCGTTGCGCGAGCTTTTTGCGGATCGATTCTTTGTACGGCGTCGTTGGCCGCGCGATCTCGACGTCGATGTTGAAGCGCTTTTTCAAGCCTTCGACACGCGTGCGCAGATGCGCTTCGCCGAGGCCCCGCAGATGCGTTTCGTGCGTCTCCTGGTCGTGCTCGATGGAGACGCCGGGGTCTTCCTCCGCGAGTTTTTGGAGCGCGGCGCCGAGGCGCACGTCGTCTTTCCGGTCTTTCGCTTTTATTGCGAGCTGGAAGATCGGCGTGCGCGGTGGGGCGCGGGTAAGCGCAACCGGCGCGCCGATGGCGGCAAGGTCGCCCGCGTGCAATTCGTCGATCTTGCCGAGCGCGACGATCTCGCCCTCGGCGCAATTGCTCACCTTCTTGAGGCCAGAGCCGTTGTTGAAGCCTTGCAGGCCCGCGGCGCGGCGCGTTGCGCCATCAGCAAGCGTGACTTCCACGCCTTCCGCGAGCGGCGCGCCGAACATGCGTGCAAAGCAGAGTTTGCCGGCTTGGCCGGCGTAGCTGATCTTCATCACGTACGCGGCCGGACGATCGACGCCGAGGCGTTGCGCGGCGCGTTCCGGTTGCGGCGTTTCGTGGCGCAGTGCTTTCAGCAAACGCCGCACGCCAAAGCCTTGGCTGGCCGCGCCGAAGAACACCGGCACGATCAGGCCGTCCTGCATTTCGCGTGAGAGATCGGCGAACACGGCGTCTTGCTCGGGCGGCGTATCGGAAAGCAGCTGTTCGAGCAGCGCGTCGTCATAATCCGCGATTTGTTCGAGCATGTGGAAGCGCGCTTCGTGCTCGTCGTCCGTCATCTCGTCCGGGATATCGACGCGCTTGGAAGGTTTGCCTGGCTCGTAGAGATAGGCGCGCTCAAGCGCGAGATCGACGAAGCCGACGGCTTTCTCATCGCGCCAGATCGGAATTTGCCGCGCGACGAGCGTTGCTGAGCTCATCGGCTGCAGCGCTTCGATCAACTCTTTGATGTTGGTGCGCGCCGTGTCGATCTTGTTGACGAAGATCGCGTGCGGCACGCCGAGCGCTTCGATCTGGCGGAGGTAGGGCTGCGCGAGCGCGGCTTTGTCGGGATCGGGATCGATCACGACGAGCGCGAGATCCATTGCGGGCAGCGCAGCGTCCATCTCGGCCGCGAAGTCGAGCGCGCCGGGCGGATCGACGATGATGTAGCGGTCACCTAAAAATTCGGCCGCGGCGAAGCCAAGCTCCGGCGCGGCCTCTGGTTTTATCTCGCCGCTGGCGCCGACCGCGCCAAGCGCTTGGCGCAAACTCGTCTTGCCTGCGCCGCTCGGGCCGATAAGCCCGATCGCGCGCACCCTGCCTGTAGCACCCATGTTGGCCTCCCGTTGCGCTGCGCGCTCCGAGCCCCCGCCACATCTCGAGCGCAGTTCTCCTATGAGCCGAGCATGAACCCAATTTCGGTGAGCACAAGACACGGGCGCGTGCGGCTTGACGATTTTCAGCGTGAGGCGCAGTCTTTCGGGGACAAGACAGCCTGACCAATTCGCAGCGAATGCGCGCGTGTGAACGCGTGCTTTGTCTTGGCCAAAATTCCTAGAGATTCACCATGTTGACGATCGAGCGCCGCGATGGCGCGTGCGGCGATGCGTGCCGTGAAATTTTGCGCGAGCTGCCGGAATGGTTCGGCATGCCGGAATCGAACGAAGCGTATGTGCGCGACGCCGATGCGATGCCGGCTTGGCTCGCGCAGGAGGGCGGACGCGCGCAGGGCGTGCTCTTGCTCAAAGCGCACGAAGACGCCGTCGAGATTTGGCTGATCGCGGTGCGGCGCGCGCGGCGTGGCGGCGGCCTGGGTTCGGCTTTGCTGCACGAAGCTGAGCGCTACGCGCGCGAACGCGGCGCACGCTTTCTCACGGTGAAGACGCGCGGCGCCTCCGCGCCAGAGCCGAGCCCAGAGTACGATGAGACGCGCGCGTTCTACCGCGCCCGTGGCTTTGCGGCGCTCGAGGAATTCGCAACGCTTTGGGACGCCGACAACCCGGCGCTGTTCATGGCGAAAGCGGTTTGAAGCTTAGTGCTGGCTCTTGGGCATGCGCACGATCAGGCCATCGAGCTCCTCGGTGATCTTGATCTGGCAGGAGAGGCGCGAGGTCTCTTCGACGTCGTTGGCGAAGTCGAGCATCGATTGCTCCATGCCGGAGCTTTCGCCGGTTTTGCCGGCCCAGGCTTCATCGACATAGACGTGGCACGTTGCGCACGCGCAGGCGCCGCCGCAATCGGCGTCGATGCCGGGGACCGCGTTCTTTACGGCCGCTTCCATGACGGTTTGCCCGACGGGCGCGTCGATGACGTGCTCTTTGCCGTCGTGTTCGATGTAGGTGACTTTCGGCATCGGGGCTCCAAACATCGCGCGCCTCAGGCGGCGGCGACGATCTCCTTCATGGGTTTCGATAGATCAGCGAGGATTTCGGGCGCAACACTCTTGCCCCGCTGGATGAGTTGTTTGGCGCCGAGGTACTCCGCGGGGCGATTGACGGCGTCGACCGCAATGAGGCGCCCGGCCTGGAAATAGAACGCGGCGAAAGCGCGCTCCTTCGGGTTTCCCCGCAGGACAAGCTTGTCGTAGCCCTGGAATTGCCCGGCGATCTGGAGCTTGAGGTCGTACTGGTCGGACCAGAACCACGGCGCTTCTTCGGGCGGCGGGTCTTTGCCCAAGATGACGTTCGCGGCAATCTTCGCGCCTTCGATGGCGTTATGGACGCTTTCGAGCGGGCCGAGGCGATCGCCGAAGTGAACGAGCGGGCGCCGCACGCAATCGCCGATCGCGAAGATCGCGGGATCGGACGTGCGCATCTGGCGGTCCACAACGATGCCGCCCTCGACCGCGAGGCCGCATTGCTGCGCGAGCCCGGTTTCCGAGATGATGCCGATGCCGGCGATCACAATATCCGCCGGGATCTCCGTGCCGTCCGCCATGCCGACGGCGCGCACGCGCTCCGCGCCTTTGATGACGGCGACCTGCGCATTGAGCGCGAAGCGAACGCCCTTGGCGGTGTGCTCATCGAGGTAGAATCCCGCAACCTCGGGGCTCGTGACGCGCGCGAGCGGACGCACGGCGGCTTCGATCACGGTGACATCGAGCCCGAGCTGGCGGGCGACGGCGGCGACTTCGAGGCCGATATATCCCGCGCCAACGACGACGAGCTTTGCCCCTGCGACGAAACGCGGGCGGATCGCGTCGACGTCGGCGGCGGTGCGCAGCATGTGGACGCCCGCGAGATCGGCGCCGGCGATCGGCAATTTGCGTGGGCGCGAGCCGGTCGCGAGGATCAACGCGTCGTAGGAAAGCTCCTGGCCGCCATCGAGCCGCACGCGTTTGCCGGCCCGATCGATCCAGACCGCGCGGCGGCCGGTGAGGAGCGCGATGCGCTCCTGCTCGTAAACCTCCGGCGGGCGCAGCATCAGGCGCGCGGCATCGAGTTCGCCGGCGAGGTACTTTTTCGAGAGCGGCGGGCGCTGGTAGGGGGCGAGCGGCTCTTCGCCGATCAGGGTGATCTCGACATCGTGGTCGAGCTGACGGAGGCGCTGCACGGCTTCGCCGCCCGCCTGGCCGGCGCCGACAACCACAACGCGCCCGATCCGCGCCTCGCTCAAGGGCTTCCTCCCGCCTTTGTGCCTGTTTGAAGCGGCGGAACCCGTTGCGCAAGATGACGCCCGCGCCACGGATGGGCGGCCTTGAACGGCAGGGCGGGCGGCGGCAGCATCGCGCGCCGTGAGCGCGCGCCTTGATTCTCAGTTTTTGCCGGATTCCGCCGCGACCGAGGCCGCTGGCGCGCGGCTGGGCGCGTGGCTTTCGGCTGGGGATTGCGTGACGCTGTGGGGTGGTCTCGGCGCCGGAAAGACCACCTTTGCCCGGGGCGCGATTTCGGCGTGGACTGGCGAGCAAACCGAGGCGCCGAGCCCCACGTTCACGCTGGTGCAGACCTATGATGGCCCGCGCGGCGAGCTTTGGCACCTCGACCTCTACCGGCTCAAAGGGCCTGAGC
>CAZXNY010000011.1:0-18656 GCA_964642205.1 uncultured Caulobacteraceae bacterium | reverse complement strand
CGCCTCGCCGATCGCGCGCGCGCGTTGCGCGAAGCGTACGAAAAGCCCGCCACGCTCCGCCGCGGCAGCGATTCGACGCCGGTTTACGGCCCGCTTTCGCTCCTCGAAGCGATCGAAGCCGCTGGCCGCAAGGGCCTCACGATCAACCGCTACAAAGGCCTCGGCGAAATGAACGCCGATCAGCTGTGGGAAACGACGCTCGATCCGGAAGTGCGCACGCTCCTGCAAGTGAAGGTCGATCACGCCGATGACGCGGGCGAGCTCTTCACCAAGCTGATGGGCGACGTCGTCGAGCCGCGCCGCGAATTCATCCAAGAAAACGCCCTCAACGCGGACGTGGACGCCTAGCGGCCTCGCCACACCACGTGCCAACATCGCCCCAACGACAAGACGGGGAGGCGCGCGTGGCGTTCAATGGGCTTGGCCTGCATCTCGGCAATCTCTCGCGGCTCTCGAGCGCGCAATCGCGTTCGATTAGCCCGGAGAACTTCACCGGCGAGAAGGGCAAAGGCGGCATGTCCGTCGATGGGCCGGCGGCGAACGCAGCGCGCGGGCTCGGGCAGGGCTGGAAAGTCTCGCCCTACATCGTGATGGAGCCGGGCGAGACGCGCACGCTTGCCGATATTGCGGGCTCAGGCGCGATCCAATCGATCTGGATGACGACCGCGCGCGGCAAGTGGCGCCACACGATTCTGCGCGCGTTCTGGGACGATCAGGAAAATCCCTCGATCGAATGCCCCGTCGGCGATTTCTTCGCCAACGGTTGGGAGAGCTTCGCGCAAGTCACGTCGCTGCCCGTGTGCACGAACCCGGGCCGCGCGTTCAATTGCTATTGGGAAATGCCGTTCCGCAAACGCGCGCACTTCACGATCCAAAATCTCTCCGACGATAAGATCGTGATCTACTACCAGATCAATTACACGCTCACCGACGTGCCGGAGGACGTCGCGTATTTCCACGCGCAATTCCGGCGCACCAATCCGCTGCCGTACAAGGACGTTTACACCATCCTCGATGGCGTGAAGGGGCGCGGGCACTTCGTCGGCACGTATATGGCGTGGGGCGTCAACAATTCGGGCTGGTGGGGCGAGGGCGAGATCAAATTCTTCCTCGATGGCGACGGGGAATTTCCCACCATCTGCGGCACCGGCACGGAAGACTATTTCGGCGGCGCGTACGATTTCGACATCGGCATCAACGAGCGCGAAAAAGGCAACGCCTACACCGAATACACCACGGCTTATTGCGGCCTCCCGCAAGTGATCCGCCCGGACGGCGTCTACAAATCACAGCAGCGCTTCGGGCTCTATCGCTGGCACATCATGGATCCGGTGCGCTTCGAACAGGATCTGCGCATCACCATCCAAGCGCTCGGCTGGCGCACCGATCGCGATCGCCGCTACCTCCCGCTGCAGGACGACATCGCCAGCGTCGCGTTCTGGTATCAGACGCTTCCCACCGCGCCGTTCCCGCAACTCCCGGATCGGGACTATCTGGAAGTGATCTGATTGCGCAGCCCGCGCGGCGTGCTTTTTCCCTCCCCGCGAGGGGAGGGAAGAAGTTCAGCGCAACAGCGCATCGATCTCCGCGCGCGCCGGCAACGACGGAATCGCGCCTTCGCGCGTCACGGAGAGCGCCGCCGCTGCGTTCGCACGCGCCATCGCGTCTTCGAGTGCAGCGCCCGCCGCCAGCGCGCCCGCGAGCACGCCGCAGAAGCAATCGCCTGCGCCCGTCGGATCGACCGCGCGCACCGCGCGTCCTGCGATCTTCACAACGCGCTCGCGCGACACCGCAACCGCGCCCAGCGGCCCCAGCGTCGCGATCACGATCTGCGCGTCATGCGCGATCAGCGCGCGCGCCGGCGCGATCGCTGCGTCTAGGCTCTCCGGTGCGGCCACGCGCGCGAACGCTGCAAGCTCGCTCTCGTTCACCACCACATAATCGGCGCGCGCCAGCAGCGGTGCGCCTTCGAGCACGGCCGGCGCGGCGTTCACAATCGTCGCACACGCCGCATCGCGCGCGCGCTCCAGAAACGCGCGCACCGCCTCGAGCGGCGATTCCAATTGGCAGAGCGCCACGCGCGCGCTTGCAAACGTCTCGGCGCGCACATCCGCCGGCGTCAGCGCGAAATTCGCGCCGGGCGCGACCACGATCATGTTGTCGCCCGCCGCATCGACGGTGATGAAGCCATGCGCGCTCGCCATGCCAGGAACCGTGCGCACGCCAACGTCATCCACGCCCGCGTCCGTCAGCGCTGCGCGCAACACGACGCCGGCGTCGTCATCGCCCACAGCGCCGATCATCTTCACGCGCGCGCCATCGCGCGCCGCCGCGATCGCCTGGTTCGCGCCCTTGCCGCCGGCAAAGCGCGCGCTGCGTGCCGCGATCAGCGTCTCGCCGCGTTTGGGCAGCGCCTCGGTCCAGCACACGACATCGAGATTGATCGCGCCCAACACGACGACGCTCATGGCGCAGCCCCCAACGAAAAGGGCCCCAGCTTGCGCCGGGGCCCCGCATTCTATCGGCTCGTTTGCGGTTTACACCGCCTTGAGATCGCCCGCGGCTTGCTTGCCGCGATCGGTGACGATTTCGAACGAAACCTTCTGGCCCTCATTCAGCGTCTGCAGGCCCGCGCGTTGCACGGCGGAGATGTGCACGAACACATCCTTGCCGCCATCTTGCGGGGCGATGAAGCCGAAGCCCTTATCGGGGTTGAACCATTTAACAGTGCCGATCATCGAGAAACTCCTCGGCGCGCCCCTTTTGGAGACGCGTGTTGGTCCGCAGCGAGAATGCGGCGGGCCGACAACCGATGTGTAGAGAAGGCGTAGGGTGTGCGCGCTGCGCTTGTTCCGGGGCCGTCGCGGGTTGCTTCGCTCGTTTTAGGCCATCGCGGCGCGCGGGGCAAACCATGCGGCTTGACCTTCGCGCTATCGTCATGTCTTCACACGGCGTTGTGATCGCGGGGGCGAAAATGCGGGGAACCGGTATCGGCGTGGTGATGGCGCTGGCGCTGGCGTTGCTTGGCGCGTGCGCGCCGCAAGAGCAGGCGCCAGCGGCGCCAACGCGTGAGGCGGTGGTCGAGCGTGGTGAGTATCTCGTGCTCGCGCTCGCGGGTTGCAACGATTGCCACACGCCGATGACGCCGCAGGGCCCGGACATGACGCAGCAGCTCGTTGGCGCCAATCTTTCCTTCGCGCCGCTCAACCCGCAACCATGGGCGCCGTACGCGCCCGCGCTCGCCGGTCTGCCTGAGGGCTACACCGAAGCGCAGCTCGCGCATTTCCTCCAAACCGGCGAGCGGCCGACGGGCGTCCCAACCGCACCGCCGATGCCGCCCTACCGTATGAACGCGGAAGACGCCGCAGCCGTCGCCGCGTATCTCGCGGAGATGCCGCGGCCCGCCGCGCCCGCGGCGCCAGCGGCCGCGCCCGCAACACCGAGCGCGCCCTGATGCGCGCTGCGTTGCTCACGCCCTTCGCCAAGTCGTCGCCGGTGGCGACGATCGGCGTCGTGCTCATCGGTTCGTGGCTGCTCGCCGCCTCCGCATGGATCGAAGCGCCGATGTGGCCGGTGCCGATGACGGCGCAGACCTACGCCGTGCTGCTGATCGGCGCTGCGTGCGGCGCGCGTCTCGCTGCGGCGACCGTTGCGGCGTATCTCGCGCAAGGCGCGATGGGCCTGCCGGTGTTCGCTGGCGGGGATGCCGGCGCGGCGCATCTCGTTGGGCCGACCGGCGGCTATTTGCTCGGTTTTCTGGCGGCTGCGGCTTTCATCGGTTGGCTGGTCGAGCGCGGATGGAGCACACGCTTCATCTCACTCATCGCCGCGATGGCGCTTGGGCATGCGATCGTTTTCTTCTTTGGCGTCGCGCATCTCAGCGTGTTTGTCGGGCCTGAAGCGGCGGTCGCATCCGGCTTCACGCCGTTTCTGGTTGGCGCGATCGTAAAAACGTTCGCCGCAGCCGCAACGTTGCGCTTTGGCGAAACAGCATTCGCGCGCCGCAACGCGTAACGCACGCAACGCAATTTGTGTTTTCGTTCCTGCGCGACGGAAATTTCACGCGCGCACGCCGCTGTGATCGCGCGCGTTGACTTTCGTGCTTGCATTCGTCGCGCGCGAGGCGTTTCATTTCGGTGTTGAAAGACACGCGCGCCGCCGCGGACCCGCTGACAGAAGCTCTGCAGCAAACAGCACCTGGGTTCAAAATGGCGCCGATGCGGATCTTTCCGTCCGACAACTGTGCCGCTTGCTAGGAGAGAGCGGTTAGTGTGTTGCGGCCGGCGTCAGGTGGCGCTTCAGCGAATGGTGGTGTTGCCGGGACAAATCGTGAACCCGCTTTGTGCCGCAGTCGCTGAACAAATGTGCGTCTCAAGCGTTCTTCCAAAAATGCGCGTGCGATCGCGATGACTCGCGCGCGCCTCCGCTTTGGAGAGCCGCATGTTGACGACCCTTTTCGCGAAATCACTCGTCGGCGCCACGCTGCTGGCCGCAACCGGCGCGATCGTTTTCCGCACGCTTGCCAATGAGCGCATGCTCGCGTTCCAGCGCGGGCGCAGCGATCAGCGTATTCGTCCCGCCGGGCCCACCGCGATGGAAAACCCGCCGCGCCACTGGGACGATGTGGACCAAGCGTCGGACGAAAGCTTCCCCGCCAGCGACCCGCCAGGGCGCTACTAGGCGCGTGCGCCGGCCAGTGCTTTTCCGCGCGCTGCTTTGATGGGAAGGGTGGAGCCATGTCGCTCCGCCTGTTCGCCGCGCTTGCCGTGCCAGACTCTGCCGCCGCGCCGCTGCTCGCGATCCAGGACAAAGTGCCCGGCGCGCGCTGGCGGCCGCGCGAGAACCTGCATCTCACGCTGCGCTTCTATGGCGAGGTCCAAGAGCCGGTCGCGAACGACATTGCGGAAACGCTGCAAGACATCGCCGCCCGCACCAGCGATTTCGAAGTTCGCATCAAGGGTGTCGGCGCGTTCGGCGGGGCGGAACCGCACGCCCTTATCGCAAAGGTCGAAGCCACGCCCGCGCTCGAAAAGCTCGCCGCCGATTGTGAGCGCGCGGCTCGGCGCATTGGGCTCAAAGCGGAAACGCGCAAGTTCACGCCGCACGTGACGCTCGCTTATCTCGCGGATTACGTGGCGTATTCGGATGTGTATGCGTTCGAACGCGCGCATGCGCTGATCGCGCCGCCGCCGTTTCGCGCGGGCGCGATCGGGCTCTACTCAAGTTGGCAAAGAAAAAACGCGCCGGGAATCTACCGGCTGGAAGCCGACTATTCCCTAAGCGCGTGATGGGGCTTCGAAAATGAGAAGCGCTGAAGCGTGGCGCGGCGCTTGTCCCTCAAGGCTCTCGCGAGCCAGGGCGCAGCGCCACGCTCCAGATTGACTGTTACGACGTCGGCGCCGGCGCCGGCGTGGCCGCAGGCGGGGTCGGCGATTGATCGTTCGTTTGCACGAGCGGGTCGCCCACGGTGCAGCAGCGGACCTGCATCTCGAGGACGCGGGCGTTGTAGCGGCATTCCGTATCGGAGACCGAGCGCAGGATCGCCATGCCGCCAGCGCGCGTCGTGTAGCGCGTTTGCGTGCAAGCGGTCAGCGTCGCGCCGTTTTCGCAGGAACCGACGTTGCGGTTGCGCAGCGTGCGCGTGCTGCAGGTCAGCTGACGCGCCATCGCTTGATCGGCCGTGGCCTGAGCGCGGTTCGCGACGCCGAACACTTCGGTGATGCGCTGCCCCAGAGAGGTGCGCACGCCTTCGATGTCGCCGTGCTGTTTGCAGATGTCGTGGTTGGCGCGGCCGGGATCGGCGGCGCAGTATTCAGCAATGGTTTGGTCGCCCGTGCGGTTTGCGCAGGCGGTGGCCAAAGTCGCCGTCGCAGCGAGCGCCGCGAGTGCGAGTAGGCGGGTGAAGCGCATTCTGGCGCCCTTTCCTAGTTAATGCCCCGCGCCCCTAAACCGCGCCACAATCCCCAGGTCAACCCCTGGTTTGCTTATTTTGGAACCGAGATAATGCTTTGGGCTCAAGGGATCGCGCGCAATCGGAACCACGCGCGACTCGCTCAAACGCGCGGCGCAAGATTTGGTTCCACAGCGGACCTGCCATCGCCGCGCCGCATTGTGTTGGCGTGTACCGGGCCAGCGGAGGGAATGAATATGCGCGGTTGGATTGTGAGTGCGGCGGTGATGACGGCCGTGATGCTGGGTGCGTGCGCGTCGAGCGAGAGTGCGGCGCCCGAGCCCTCACGTGCGCCGCCGCCACCTGTAGCGTCCGCTGCGCCAGCGCCTACCGCACCCGCCGGCCCCAGCGTCGCCGCGCCAGGCGTCACCGTTGCTCCCGTTCCGCAGCCGCGTGTGCGTGAGGGCGATGTCACCGTTCCTGGCCAGCGCGAAATTCCGGCGCCGTCGCCGACCAACGACACGCGCACCAACGAGCAGCGCATGCGCGATATTCGCGCGTGGGATCAGTGCGTTATGCGCGCGCAAGGCGCGGCCGAGAGCGACAGCAACCGCCCGCAGCTGACCTCGCCGGAAGAAATCTGTTCGCGCAGCCTCGGTATGGGCAGCCGCACCGCCGTGCCGGATTCGCGGCGGAATTGACGCCAACGCGCAATGCTCCCCCGTTCACAGGGGAGCTGTCACGCGCAGCGTGACTGAGGGCGCGAGTCGCACGCGCGGCGTCACGACTGTGGGCTCGCCCCCTCCGTCCGCTTCGCGGACACCTCCCCCGCGGGCGGGGGAGGATTGAGGTAGCGCTACCCCTCCGCCTCCAAAATCGCGTCCATATCGTCGTCGCTGAGCCCGAAATGGTGGCCGATCTCGTGCACCAGCACGTGCGCCACCAGCTCGGCCAGCGCGACGTCGCCGCGATCGACCCATTCATCGAGAATGGCGCGCCGGTAGAGGAAAACGATCGCCGGTTCGGGCGAGGGATCGAGCACCGAGCGGCTGGTGAGATCGACGCCCTGGTAGAGCCCCGTCAGCTCGAACGGATCCTCGATGCCCATTTCGCCGAGCACGTCATCGCTCGCGAGATCCTCGATCCGGATCAGCACGTCCCCGGCGAGCTGGCGAAATGCACCGGGCATCGCCGCCCAGGCTTTGCGCGCCATGATCTCAATATCGTCGAGCGAGGGGGGCAGGTCGGACATGCCCGAGATATAGGGCTTCAAATTTAGAACGACGACCGTCCGAATTTACGCTAAGCCCGTCTTGCCGCGCACGGAAAGCGGCCTAGCATGCCGGCAAACCGCACGCAGACGGGAACGAGAGGAAGCGCGATGCACGATCTGGTCATTCGCAATGGCAGCGTGGTCGATGGCACGGGCGCGCCCGCGCGCAACGCCGATGTCGCGATCGATGGCGGCCGCATCTCGCAGGTCGGCAAAGTCAGCGGCAAGGGCAAGCGCGAGATCGATGCGCAGGGCAAGATCGTGACGCCCGGCTGGGTCGATATTCACACGCACTACGATGGCCAGGTCACCTGGGATCCGCTGCTCACGCCGTCGTCGTGGCATGGCGTCACCACGGTTGTGATGGGCAATTGCGGCGTCGGTTTCGCGCCCGCGCGGCCCGACAAGCACGATTGGCTGATCGAGCTGATGGAGGGCGTGGAAGATATTCCCGGCAGCGCGCTCGCCGAGGGCATCAAATGGGGCTGGGAGACCTTCCCCGAATATATGGACGTGCTCGATAGCCAGCAGCGCGTGATCGATGTCGCCACGCAAGTGCCGCACGGCGCCATCCGCGCGTACGTGATGGGCGATCGCGGCGCCAAGAACGAAGAAGCGACCAGCGAGGACATTGAAGAAATGTCGCGCCTCGTCCGCGAAGGCATCGAAGCCGGCGCGCTCGGGTTCTCTACGTCGCGCACGCGCTTGCACCGCGCGAAAGATGGCGAGCCCGTGCCCGGCACGTTCGCGCACGCCGCCGAATTGCTCGGCATTGGCAAGGCGCTCGGCAACGCCGGGCGCCGCGTGTTCGAAATGGCGTCGGACATGACGCCGCTCGATGACGAGTTCGATTGGATGAAGGCGCTCAGCCAGGAAACCGGCGCGGTCGTCACGTTCTCGCTGCTGCAAGGCGGGAACGATCCGCAAAAGTGGCGCGATATGCTCGGCCGCATCGATGCGGCGCGCGAAGAGGGCGCGGCGCTCACCGCGCAAATCGCCTGCCGCCCCACCGGTATGGTGCTCGGCTGGCAATCGACGATCCATCCGTTCGCCGCACGCATGAGCTACCGGAAAATCCACGCACTGCCGTTCGCCGAGCGCATCAAAGAGCTCCGCAAGCCGGAAGTGCGCGCGCAAATTCTCGCCGAACAAGTCCGCGTGCCGGGTCCGCTCGGCGACACGATCTTCAACGGCTTTGACCGCATGTTCCGCCTGCAGCGCGACGATGGCCGCCTCGAATACGAACCGCGCGCCGAAGACAGCGTCGCAGCCCTCGCGCAAGCGCGCGGCATTCCGGCCGATGAAATCGTCTATGACATGCTGATGGAGAACGAGGGGCGCGGTTACGTCTATCTGCCGCTCCTCAACTACGCGCTGTTCAACTTCGACCACATCCACGAAATGATGCACCACCCGCACACGGTGCTCTCGCTCTCGGACGGTGGCGCCCATTGCGGCGTGATCTGCGACGCGAGCTTCCCGACCTACATGCTCACGCACTGGGTGCGCGATCGCGATCGCGGCGCGCGCCTGCCGCTCGAGCAAGTCGTCGCGATGCAAACGCGCGATACCGCCCAGCTTTACGGCCTGGAAGATCGCGGCGTGCTCGCCCCAGGGATGAAGGCGGATGTGAACGTGATCGACCTCGACGCGCTCAAGATTTTGCCGCCGGAAATGACCTTCGATCTGCCCGCCGAAGGACGGCGCCTTATTCAGCGCGCCGAAGGATATGTCGCCACCATCGTGAACGGTGTCGTGACGTTCGAAAACGGCGAAGAGACCGGCGCGCGCCCCGGCAAACTCATCCGCGGGCCGCAACATGCGCCTGTCGAGCGCATCGCGGCGGAATAGACTTCTCCGCCTCCCCGCGAGGGGAGGGGCAGGGGGTGGGGTGAATCCCCACGTTTCCTGTTCGTGTTGCGCTGCGCGGACGAACCTTCTGTTGTCGTGTTTCACCCCACCCCCTAACCCCCTCCCCTCGCGGGGAGGGGGAATAGCGCGCTACGCTCCGCCCAACGGAGAAGCGCACCATGTCCACCGACCTCGTCCTCTATGAAACGCCCGCGCCGCACGTCGCGCGCCTCACGCTGAACCGGCCCGACACGCGCAACGCGCAGGACACGCATCTCCTCTACGCGCTCAACGCAGCGTACGACCGCGCCGCGCATGACGACGCCATCAAAGTCATCATCCTCGCCGCCAACGGCCCGCATTTCTCTTCCGGCCACGATCTGCGGGAACGCGATACGAAAGCCGCGCACGAAGCGCACACGCCGGTCGGCACATGGTGCGGCTTTGCCTGCGCGGGCGCCGAAGCGCAGATGGCGCGCGAGAAGGAAATCTATCTCGGCCTTTCCGAGCGCTGGCGGAATATCCCGAAGCCCACCATCGCATCCGTGCAAGGCAAGTGCATCGCCGGCGGCCTCATGCTCGCCTGGCCGTGCGACATCATCGTCGCGAGCGACGACGCGCAGTTCTTGGACAATACCGTCGAGATGGGCGTCGGCGGCGTCGAATTCTTCCATCACCCGTACGAGGTCGGCGCCCGCAAAGCCAAGGAGATGCTGTTCACCGCCGATTGGCTCTCCGCGCAGGAAGCCAAGGCGCTCGGCATGGTCAACCAGATCGCGCCGCGCGCCGAGTTAGAAGCCTACACGCTCGCGCTCGCCGAACGCATCGCGAAGAAACCGGCCTTCGCGCTCAAGCTCGCGAAAGAAGCCGTCAACGCCGCCGAAGACGCCGCCGGCCGCAAAAGCGCGATGGACGTCGCCTTCGCGCTCCATCAATTGGCGCACAGCCACAACATGCAAGTCCACGGCATGCTGATCGACCCGACTGGCGTTTCGCCCGCGGTGCGGAAAGGCTAGCTTCGCGCGATGCCGGATATCTTCGTCTCCTACAGCCGCGACGATCAGGCCGTCGCGCGCCGCTACGCGGAGGCGCTGACCGCCGCCGGTCTGGACGTCTGGTGGGACGCAACGCTGCGCTCCGGCGAAGCCTATGACGAGGTGACGGAGAATGCGCTGCGAACGGCCAAGGCCGTCGTGGTGCTTTGGTCGAAACGGTCTGTCACGTCGCGCTGGGTGCGCGCCGAAGCGACGCTCGCCGATCGCAACAAGACGCTCGTGCCCGTGATGATCGAGGCGTGCGAGCGGCCCATCATGTTCGAGCTGACGCAGACCGCCGATCTCATCCATTGGCGCGGCGCCGCCGACGACAGCGCCTGGCGCGCGTTTCTGGACGATGTGCTGCGGTTCGTTGGCCGTGAGGGCGCGGCGCTATCTGCATCTCCGGCGCCGCCGCCCGCCGATCCAATCCTCGCGGTCCTGCCGTTCGACAATCTCTCGACCGATGCTGAGATGCAGTTCTTTTCCGATGGCGTCTCGGAAGAAATCATCCAGCGCCTCGCGCACGGCGCGGCGATGAAAGTGATCGGGCGCACGTCCAGCTTTCAGTTTCGTGGGCCTGAGAAGGCCGCCGCGGCGAACGCCTTGCGCGCCACCCATGTGCTCGATGGCTCGGTTCGCCGCGCCGGTGCGCGCGTGCGGATCGCCGCCCATCTGGTCGAAGCGTCATCGCAGACGACGCTCTGGTCCGACCGCTACGATCGCGGCCTCGACGATGTGTTCGCCGTTCAGGATGAGATATCCGAGCAGATCGCCGCCGCGCTCGATAGCGCGTTCACGAGCAGAGTGCGGCCGGCGATTGAACCGGCATTGTACGATGTGTTTCTGCGCGCCTCGGCCAAGCAAATGTCGCCGGACGAATTGCGTACCTGCATCGGACTGTTGGAGATCGTGACCGCGCGGGCACCGAGCTTCGGTGAAGCATGGGGGCGTCTCGCGTATCAGCGCGCCTATCTCCGGAACTACCAGCCGTTCTCGGAACGCCCGGAGCTCGCCGCGCGCGTGCGCGCGGAGGCCGATCGCGCCTTGACGCTCGACCCGCACAACGTCGACGCCCTCACCGGCCTCTTCTTGATCACGCCGCCCTACGGCGCTTTCGGCGAAGCCGAGGCCGCCATCGCGCGTCTACGCGAAGCAGGGGCCAGCGGCGAAGGGCGGATGTTTATCGGCTGGCACGCGCGCGCAGTTGGCCGCCTGCGTGAAAGCGCCGTGGAAACCGAGCGCATGTTTCAGCTGGATGCGCTCAATGCCAATGTGGCCAACGTCACCGCGCTCGCGCGCATGGCGTCTGGCGACATCGAGGCGGCCGTGCCGCTCTGGCGCGATCTGCTCATCCGCACGCCGGACATGAGCTACCCCGTCGCCAATCTGATGCGCGCTTATGCGTTCCAAGGAGACTGGGACGCCGTCGATGCGCTGCTCGATCCGGCCGCCAAGCGCCCGCTTCGGCAGTTCGAAGATGGGCTCAGTTTTATCAACGCGAAGCGCGCCGGTACGGCGGAGGCCGCCGCCGCCTACATGGCGCGCGTCGAGTCGGAATTTGCGCAAACGGGCGCAACGGAGATTTCGCGGCTCGTCTATGCTGCGCATCTCGGGCGTGTCGATGATGTGTATGATCTCATCGCGCGCGCGCCACTCGGCCCGCGCGGCGCCGCAACCGACGCGATTGGCCCCGATGGTTATCGCACCGGTCTCCTGTTCTGGCGCTGCATGCCGGAGATCCGGAGCGATCATCGCTTCGCGCAGCTCTGCGCCCGTCTAGGTCTCGTCGATTTCTGGAGCGCGTCCGGCCAGTGGCCCGATTGCGCGGAGGAGACGCCGTACGATTTTCGCGCTGCGTGCCTCGCTGCGCAGGATACGCCGCGCGAGCGTTACGCCTTCTAGTACGGCGTCCCGTCTTTGCGCGTGAAGCGCCCGTCGCGGTTTGCGCTTTTCATGTCGATGTCGCTGCACGTCGTCATGTCATCGGGGTCGCGCGCGCCGACTTCGAGATACACGGCATCCACGTCGCCGCGGTTGATCATGTGATGCCCGTCGCCGCTGTTTTTCGCGAACGCCGCGCACTCGCCCGCGCGCAGCACCGTCTCGCCCGCGTCCTCCACGAGCACCAGCTCGCCTTCGAGCACGTAGACGAACTCGTCCTCGTGGCTGTGCCAGTGCCGCTGGCTCGACCAGCCGCCTGGCGGCAACCGCATCAGGTTCACGCCAAACTGCGTCAGCCCGCCCGCATCCCCGAGCCGCTGACGCGTCCGCGTCGCACACGGCCCCGCAAACTGCGCCGGATAGCCTGAGCCTTTGCGGGCGATGACGTTTGCGATGTCGATCTTGGGCATCCTGCGATCTTAACGCTCTCCGGACGGCGCGCAGCGGCGATCCGGGGTCCAGGGCAGCTGGGAGCGGACTTGACCCTGGCTCCCGGCTCTCCTCCCGCCTTCGCGGGAGTCGGCCGGAGGCGTGACTCGTAACGTTATCTTGGAACTTGACGCAGGCGTCATTTTTACTTGACGCCTGCGCCATCTTTGTGGTTCTGACTTCCCCTAGGACGCTTGTAGGGAGACCCAGAATGGCCGACGGCACGATCCGCCAGATCACCAAAGACGCGATGTACGACGCGGTCCCGCCGACCGATTTCTCCAAGATGCTCGACATCGATCGTCACGCGAACCGCTCGACCGCGTTCGACAAGATCATCTCGGCCACGCACGACCACTTCTGGGATCCGCTCGATAAGAAGTACATCGACTTCGAAACGCCGTGGGACATGGAAAACGAGCCGGTGATGCCGGAGCAGTACGTCGCTGCGCTGCAAACCGACTACGTCCAACAGCACTTCGCGAACGATCCGAAGGGCCGCGTTGCGTTCATCAACGAGCAAGCGCGCTGGATCATGTCCGCGATCCTGCATGGTGAGCAGGGCGCGCTGAACCTCTCGGCTTCGCTCTGCCACGTGCTGCGCGATCCGGGCGCGCAAGAATACGCCGCCAACCAAACGCGCGAAGAAGGCCGCCACGTCACGGCCTACGCGAAATACATCAAGGCCCGCTGGGGAACGCCGCTGCCGTGCGGCCAAACGCTCGCCGATCTCCTGCAAGAGATCGTCCACGCGCCGGAAGTTTATAAGAAGATCGTCGGCATGCAGATGCTCGTCGAAGGCCTCGCGATGGGCGCCTTCGCGTCGATCTACAAGGATTGGAACGATCCGCTCGCCAAGAAGCTCACGCAGCTCGTGATGACGGACGAAGCCTTCCACCACAAGTTCGGGAAGATTTGGGCCGATCGCACGATCCCGAAGCTCTCGCCTGAAGAGCATCAGATCGTCGAAGATTGGGCCGCGCACTGCTTCCAGACGCTGCTGTTCAACCTCGTGAACCCGCTGCAAATGCCGGCGGTCTACGCGAAGTTCGGCCTCGATCCCGTCCGCGTGATGGGCGAGCTGCAAGCGATGGTCACGGACGAAGACCGCCGCGAGCGCATGAAAGAAGCGACGGATATCTTCCGCGTGCTGGTCAAGACGCTCTGGAACGCCGGCATCATCACGGACCGCACGCGCGGCTTCTATCAGATGTACGTCGACCTCAAGGAATTCGAAGCCGAAGGCGAAAGCATGGTCGGCGACGAGATCGCTGAGGACGGCATCCGCTATCTGCAGTCGATCAACTTCCGCGAAAGCGAAGACCGCCGCAGCTTCGCGTCGATCGCCGCGGAATAAGCCGCGCGCCATCGCGAAACGAATTGAGCCCGCCAGCGTCAAGCTGGCGGGCTCTTTCGTTATGAAGTGGCGGCGGCGAGCGCGGCGATCACGCCGCCCGACCAGCAAAACTCACCGTCGGCAATTCTGCACCACGTCGCGTTGCCGAACACGTTGTCGCCATCGACCAGCTCGACGCAGGTCAGCGTATCGCCTGGGCGCAAAACGCGGATCGCCTCGCCCATGCGCCGGGGCTGCGTACGAACGCGCAGGTGGACCGTCACGTTCAACTGTCCGCCCACGATGATGTCCGGCGCGATGCTGCCGCCTTCGGCGACAAATCTGTCTTTCACGTCGATGATGAGCTGATCGTAGCTGCGGCCGCTCTTGGAAAGGCCGTTGCCTGGATCGGTGCGCCGATCGGGATCGAGCACGCTGTGCCCGACGATGTGGCGGAGCGGATTGAGACCGAACCGGTCGCACAGCATCGCGAGCACGAACACGTAGCGGTCATACGCTTCGTCCGCGTTGATCGCGCCGCCGAAGCAATACTCAACGCCGACCGCTGCGGCGTTGCCGTTGTGCCCAAACATCTGATTGTCGATCGGCAAGCTGTTCAGCACGTGGCGCGCTTGTTCTGGCGGCCCCGTCAGCGCGGGAATCAATTCCAGAATTTGTTTGTCATCGACGAAGATGTGCGCGGACGACGTCTGCACGGGGTTTGGATCATTGCGGTAAAACCGCCCATGCCCGGCGGCGGTCGCGCCCGGATTACCCGTGTCGTGCGCCACGACGAACTTTACACCAGGCGTCATCGCAAGGCCCGGCCGGCGCTTCGATGGCGATGGCGTGTAGTCGGTTTCGATTGCGTATTGCGAGTAGGCCATCGCGCTCACCCGAAGATGTAGGTGGAGCCGCGCGCGTGCTGTGGCGCGTCATCGTCGAGCCCCGGCCCGCAATGCGGCTCGGCGGCTGCGTGCGGCGTCGGCGGAGGGCCATCGCGGCGCGGCGTGGGATCGCGCTCTGGGAGCGACGTGCGCAACTGCACCGCGCGGCTCAACAAATCGAACCAGAACGGCGCGCCGAGGCTGATCGAGAACGCCGTCACGAGGCACCCAAACAGCGTCCACGAAACCCAAGACCAATGGCCTTGGCCCCACTGCCAGAAGGAGAGATGCACCGGCGCGCCAGCGCGTTGCTCAGGCCAACCCCATGGCACCTCAACCGCGCTGAGCTGCGTTGCCGTGGTTGCGACGTCGACCGCTGCGCCGTTCTCCGCATTGCTTGCGGCCTGCGCGACGATCACTTCGCGAATGGTCGTGTTGCGCGCCAGCGCCTCCGTGATTGAGAAGGTGTTGACGTTGGCGCCAAAGCTGAGGAGCAGCGCGAACAGCAGCACGAACACTTGCGTCCGCCGCTTGTACCAGCCGCTTGCGCGTTCCATCGCGCCATCGAACAAGTTCTCGACCGTCCGGATGCGTTCGCTGCCGCTCATCGCTTCGGCCTCGTTGAGCAGCTGCCGGAGATTGCTGTTTTGCGGCAGTTGATCGGCCACATCGAGCGCGGCGCGCGCAAAGTGCGACGCGGGGATGTAAGAAGGCAGTTTATGCCCGCGCCAGCGATAAGAGCCTCTGAAGAGCGACGAAATAAGCGGGTGATTGTAAAACGTGGCGAGAACCTGCCGGTCCGCAACGCTGCCGTCGCCGAGGAGGTTGTTGATGCCGCGCTCGAGGTTTTGGCCGCGCGCCTTCGTCATCAGCTCGACAAATTCGCACGCGGCCGAGACCGCGACGCTGAGCAAAAAGAACAGAAAAATGAGGCCAATCGCGACCTCAAGAATGACCGACCCGAACATGCGTCCCCCTGCTTGTTCGACGTAGATTTCGCCCAAGCAACGTTACGCACGCTGGAAACTGGCTGTAAACGGGGCGCGCGGCGACGCGCGCGCAGAGCGCCGGCTACGCTTTTTGGCGCCGGAGTGTGAGAGAACGCACGCTCAGCTGCGCGTGAATTTCGGCTCGCCCTTCGCCAGGAACGCGCGCACGCCTTCCTTGTGGTCACTGCTGCGCGTCAGCACGGAAAGCTCGCGCCCGCTCGCCGCGCCCGCTTCGTCCGGCGTCAGATCGAACGCCTGGCCAATCATGCGCTTGCTTGCTTCCACCGAGAGCGGCGCGCGCGTCGCGATGCGTTCGGCGAGCGTCAGCGCTTCGCTCATCAGCGCATCGGCGGAGTAAATCGCCGTCACCAGCCCGTACCGCAACGCCGTTTCCGCGCTCGTGCGCGTGCCGGTGAGCAGCATCGCCTTCGCTGGCCCGACGCCGATCAAGCGCGGCAGGCGATAGACCGACGCCATCAGCCCCACATTCACGCCCGCGCCGAGGAAGAACGCCTTCTCCGACGCAATGCGGATGTCGCAACAGAGCGCCAGCTCCAGCCCGCCGCCGATCGCATAGCCGTTCACAGCGGCGATCACCGGCGCGCGCAGCCGCTCGATCTTGTCGAGCAACCGCCCGAATTGCCCAAGCCCCGTCGGCCCCTCGCCGTCGCGCTTGCCGGCTTCGCGGAGATCGTCGCCCGCGCAAAAGCCAGCGCCACGCCCGGTGACGATCACGCAGCGCACGTCGAAATCCTGCTCGATCGCATCGAGCTCCGCCTCGAACACCTTGCGCGTCTCGAAGTTGAGCGCGTTCGACGGCGGCGCATCGATCTCGATCAGAACGATGCCTTCGCGCGGCCGGGAAACGTGCAGCTGGTTCATGCAATCACCTTGCGTGTCGCGAGATCGGAGAGGGCGGCGTCATCGTAGCCCGCCTCGCGCAGAATCTCGCGCGTATGTTCGCCAAGATTGGCCGGCCCGCGCTTCAGCGCGACGGGCGTCTTCGACAGCGTCAGCGGCGCGCGCGGATAGCGCTTGCCGTCCGCCTCCTGCAGAAAGCCGCGCGCGGTGAGCTGCGGGTCTTCCAGCGCTTCCACGATGTTGTTGATCGGCCCGCACGGCACGCCCGCCGCCGTCAGCCGCTCCACCCATGTGGCGACGCTCTCCGTCATCAGCACCGCTTCGATCCGCGCTTGCAGCGCATCGCGGTTCTTAAGGCGCGGCAGGTTCTCGGCAAAGTCCGGTTCGCTCGCGAGGTCCGGCTGCCCAATCCCGTCGCAGAAGCGCTTCCAGAGCCGCTGATTGTTTACGCCGACGACGATCCAGCCATCCTTCGCCTTCATCGCTTCGTAGGGCGCGGCGAGCTTGTGGCGCGTGCCGTTCGGCTGCGCGACCGCGCCCGTCGTCAGCGCCATGCCGGTTTCCCACATCGTGTACGCCATCGCCGATTCGAACAGCGACGTTTCAAGGTGCTGGCCTTCGCCGGTCTTGTCGCGGTGATGGATCGCGGAGACGACGCCGAGCGCCGCGAACACGCCCGCGTTCAAATCGCTCAGCGGAACGCCCGCCGCGACGGGCCGGCTCGCGCCCGCTTCGCCGGTGAAGCTCATGATCCC
The DNA here is from genome assembly GCA_964642205.1 of uncultured Caulobacteraceae bacterium. Taxonomy (GTDB): domain Bacteria; phylum Pseudomonadota; class Alphaproteobacteria; order Caulobacterales; family Aquidulcibacteraceae; genus JBEVOS01. Next base: position 1,407 of record CAZXNY010000011.1, on the reverse strand, counting down.
GCTCATCGCCTGCGCGATGAGATCGAGCCCGCCGCGATCGCGATACGGCCCTGTGTGCCCAAACCCCGAAACGCTCGCATACACGATGCGCGGATTGATCTTCGCGAGCGCCTCATAGCCAAGCCCAAGCCGCTCAAGCGCGCCCGGCCGGTAGTTCTCCACGAACACATCCGCCGTTTCCGCCAGCTTGCGGACGATGGCCGCGCCATCAGGCGTGCTCACATCCACCGCGATCGCGCGCTTGTTGCGGTTCACGAAATCGAACGGCTTGAACCGCGCGCCCTCGCGGCCGCGCGTCACCTCGCCCTCAAGCGGCTCGATCTTGACGACATCCGCGCCCAGATCGGCGAGCAGCATCGAGCAATACGCGCCCGCGATCACATGCGTGTAGTCGAGCACACGCAACCCATTCAGCGCGCCGCTCATCAGAACGAACACACGATGCCGTCGCCCGGCGGCGTCTTGCCGCTTGCGAGCGTGCGCCAGGCGTCGAGGATCGCGTCCGCGCCCGTCACGCGCCGCGGCGTGATCATGCGGCGTGAGCTTTCGTAGAACGCGCGCATGTCGCGCGCGGATTTTTCGCCGAGCGAAGGATCGGCCTTCAGCCGCTCCATCACGTAAGTCGGCGTGAAGAAGAACTCCGGCGTTGGCCCCACGTTCTTTACGGCTGCTCCGGCGCCCGCGGCCTGCCAATCCGTCGCGCCGAACAGCACGCTGCGCGTCAGCGCCGGCCCAAGCGCGCGCGCCGTTGCGTTGCGAATTTCCGCGCTGCCCATGAAGTCCACATAGGTCGCCGGCGCGTCGATGCTGAGCGAGCCGATCTCGTCATACGTCACGACGCGATCGTAGAGCCCGCTGTCGCGCACAAAGTCCGCATTCCCCGCTGAGGTCAGCCCGATATGCGCAGCGCCGCCGAGCCGCTTCAGCAAATCCGCCATCGCGAGCGCCGACTTCGACGACGCGCTCGACGAGATCACCGTCTTCGGCGCGCCCTGATGCACATAATCGCCCAGCCACCAGCCAGAGCCATACACAGGCCGCAGCAGAACCTGCTCGGCCTCGAACGCGGCGTCATAAGCCGGGTCAGCGCCATTGGCCGTGTATTGATTGTAGATCGGCGCCTTCGCTGCGCGATGCGCGGCGCCATCGGCAAAGCCACGCTCGCTCGCGCGCGCGGGAACGACATCCAGCGTCTCGCCGAGCGGGAAATAGCCATAGTAGCGCGCGCCAACCGCAACGCCCGGCGCGCGCGACTCGGTCACCGTCCCAAAGCCCCACACCGGCGGGCGCCCATAGCCGTCCGCCGCCGGGAAAAAATCCCAGTAGCCAAGCTGCCCGTCGCCCATCGCCGCATAGGTGATGTTGTTCGAGGAAAGCCCGAAGAGATTGACCTTCAGGCGCGCCGCG
>CAZXNY010000010.1:0-19182 GCA_964642205.1 uncultured Caulobacteraceae bacterium | reverse complement strand
GAGAACTCCGGCAGTTCGTCGAGAAACAAGACGCCTAGATGCGCGAGGCTGATTTCACCCGGTTTTGCGCGCAATCCGCCGCCGACGAGCGCGGCCATGCTTGCGCTGTGGTGCGGCGCACGAAACGGGCGCGAACGCGTGAGGCGCCCGCGCTCCAGCAGACCGGCCACCGAATGCACCATGCTGACTTCGAGCAATTCTTCGGACGTCAGCGGCGGCAGTATGCCCGGCAAGCGCTGTGCGAGCATCGACTTGCCCGCGCCCGGCGGGCCGACCAGCAACAAATTGTGTGCGCCGGCCGCCGCGATTTCGAGCGCGCGCTTGGCCTGCTCTTGGCCCTTCACATCGCGCAAATCCGGAACGTTGGCGCCGCCGACGACCTCGCCGCGAACAGGCGGCGCGATAGCCGGCCCGCCGCGAAAATGATTGACGAGTGCGATCAGTGATTTCGCCGCGATGACCTCGCCACCGGCCCATGCGGCTTCAGCGCCGCTCAAGGCTGGGCAAACGAAGCCGAGGTTCCACCCGTTCGCGGCCATGGCCGCTGGCAAAGCGCCGGGCGTAGCCGCGAGCGCGCCGTCGAGTCCGAGTTCGCCGAATACCAGCAGGCCATCGAGCGCATCGCGCGGCACGGCGCCGATCGCCGCCATCAGCGCGAGTGCGATCGGCAAATCGTAGTGCGCGCCTTCCTTCGGCAAATCCGCGGGCGCGAGATTGACGATGACGCGCCCCGCCGGGATCGCGAGGCCGAGGCCGCAAAACGCGGCGCGGACCCGCTCGCGGCTTTCGTTCACGGCTTTATCGCCGAGACCGACAATCACGATGCCCGGCGCGCCGCCGACCAATTGCACCTGAACTTCGACGCGGCGTGGCTCAAGACCCGCAAACGCGACCGTCGTCGTCACCGCAGCCGACATGACCCGTGCCCCAGGTTGTCCACAGCCCAGGGTGGGGCACTGTTGAATTTTGAGACACTACCCAGGGTGGTTACTCATACAGATGCGGAACAATACGGCAACAAAATCCGAGCGCCGCGCGCGTTAACCTTTGTTAACCACGCTTCCAGACGCCTGCCAGTTCAGTAGGGCGTTCCAGCAATCTGCTGCGCGCGCGGTGCAAAGGCCTGCGCTTCCTCGAGTGTCGGATAGCGCTCGCGCACCGTCATCAGCGACACGACACGCGACACGCCTGAGACCGTGCTGGTGATCTCGGCTGCGCGCTGAAGTTCTTCCTCGGTGCGCGCGAGGCCAAGCAGATAGACTGTGCCCCGGTGCGTTTCGATGTTCACGTTCACGCCCCGCACAGCGCGGCTCGCGATCAGCCGCGTGCGCACTTGTGCGGTGATGAACTCGTCTTGCGTGCTGCGCTGCCATGTGTCGGGCGGGCCGACTTGGATTTCGTTGAACACTTCGCGGATCGATGAGGCGTTGCGCGCAACCAGCTCGGCCGCGTCACGGTGCTGCTCGGTTGGCGCGTAACCCGACAGCAGCAAGCGGCCGGCCGCAACTTCAACATCCACCGCCGAGTAGCCCGCACGGTCGAGCATCATCAGGCGCGACTTGATCGTGTTGGACGCCATCGCGTCGTCGATCCCCTCGCCCATCGTGCGATCTTGCACGGCGACAACGCCGAGACTCGCCGCGCCGGCGGCGCCGAGCACCGCGCATCCTTGCGTGAGCAATGCGCCGCCCAAAGCGGCAATGAGAGCAACTGGCGGCGTGCGCATGGGTGTGTGATCCCGGACCTGCACGCATTCTCATTCATCAGCGTTGATTGCGCGTTAACGGCGCCGAAACGTTAACGCAGCGCCGGATCGGAAAACGCGCCGCGCACATGCTGCGGCCAGAAGCTCGCGCCCACGACCACGATGTCGAACCGGATCGGCGCCGCCATCAAGCGCCAACGGCCCGCCAATGCCTGCGCCGCGCGCGCCAAGCGCTCTTGCTGTTTGAACGTCACCGCTTCGAGCGCCGTGGCGTAGGTCCTGCGCGCCTTTACTTCGACGATGACCAGAACGCCGCCCCGCCATGCCGCGACATCGACTTCGCCAAACGGGGTGCGCACGCGCCGCCCGAGGATGCGGTAGCCCTTCGCGATCAGCCACAAGACCGCGATCAGCTCTGCAGCGCGCCCGCGCCGCTCAGCCGCGCGGCGCTTTTCGCTCACGCCTCTTCGTCTTTCAGCGCAAGCGCGCGCGCGTACGCGTCCTGCCGCTTGATGCCGAAGCGCTCCGCGACTTCCGCCGCCGCATCCTTCACGCCGCCGCCGCGCAAAGCTTCACGCAATGCAGCGTCGATCTCCTCTTGCGATGCGGGCGCCGCTGGCGGCGGTCCGTCCACGATCACGACGATTTCGCCCTTTGGCGGCGCGTCCGCATAAGACGCTGCGAGCGACCCAAGATCGTCGCGACACACTTCTTCGAACATCTTCGTCAGTTCGCGCGCTACCGCCGCGCGGCGCGCGCCGAAGACGGCGGCCATGTCGGCAAGGCTCTCACCGAGACGCGGCCCGGTTTCGTAGAACACGAGCGTCGCGGGGATCGCGGCAAGTTCACCTAGCCAAGTCTGACGCGCGTTCGTCTTCGGCGGCGGAAAGCCCGCGAAGAAAAACCGGTCGGTCGGAAGCCCAGCCACGACGAGCGCGCTCAGCATCGCCGAGGCGCCGGGGACCGGGATCACTTTGTGCCCAGCCGCGATCGCGGCGCGGACCAACTTGAAACCGGGGTCAGACACCAGCGGCGTGCCCGCATCCGAGACCAGCGCCACAACCTCGCCCCGCTCCAGCGCCGCGAGCACGCGGGCGCGCCCCTCCTCACCGCTGTGATCGTGGTAGGCCGAGAGGCGCGGGCTGAGCCCATACGCGTCCAGCAGCTTGCGGGTGACGCGGGTGTCCTCAGCAAACACATGCGCCGCCGCCCCCAACACATCGAGCGCCCGGAGCGTTACGTCGCGCAGGTTCCCGATCGGTGTCGCGACCACATAAAGGCCCGCTTCCAGAGGTGGACTGGCGGAGCGGCCCCCAATAGGGTCGCGCGAAATTTCAGACATTTGCGTAAGGGCGGGTCATGGCGTCAGAGCGGGCATCTTCGACGGCTGCGAGCGTTGCGCCAAGCACAAAGGCCCCGATGAAGGCGCTCGGCGCGCTCTCCATGGTGGCCCTTCTGGCCGCCTGCGCGAGCGGGCCCGCGCCGACGCGCCCAACACCGGGCGGCCCCACGCCGCCGCCGGGAACCTCAGTCACCACCCGCGAGGGCGTGACGCCGCCGTTTATGGCCGGCCGGCCGATCGTGCGCGTGGGCCTCCTGCTGCCCTTCTCGGCGCGCCCGCAGGATGCATCCGCGCTCTACAACGCGGCCGAACTCGCCCTCTTCGATCACGGCGATCCGAACACGCTCCTCATCCCACGTGACGCGGGCGGCGACGCGGCCGCGGCCGAAGCCGCTGCGCGCGCACTGCTGACCGATGGCGCTGACATCATCATCGGCCCGGTGACGCGTGAAGGCGTCGAAGGCGCTGCGCGCGCGGCAGGCCGCCAAAACGTGCCAGTCGTCGGCTTCTCGTCCGACCGGGCGGTTGGCGGCAACGGCGTCTATCTGCTGAGCTTCCAGCTTGAAGACGAAGTCAGCCGCATCGTCTCGTTCGCGTCGCAGCGCGGCGTGCGCTCGGTCGCCTATCTCGGGCCGGCGAACGAATATGGCCGCCGCGTCGAAGCTTCTTTGCGCAGCGAAGCGCAGCGCCGCGGCGTGACCGTCACACGCAGTGAACTTTACACGCGCACGGACCTTGAAGCCGCCGGCGCGGCGGGACGGCTCGCGGCGGCGCTGCAGACGCAGCCTGCCGACGCTGTCTTGATCGCGGAAAGCGGCAGCGCGCTGCGCGCGATTGGCCCCGCGCTTGTGCGCGGCGGCGTGAACACGCGGCAAACGCGCCTCCTAGGCACGAGCGCGTGGGCGGGCGGTGACGCGGATCGCGAGCCGACGCTTGCGGGCGGCTGGTACGTCGCGTCCGATCCTGGCGTGCGCACGAACTTCGAGAATCGCTACCGCACGACGTACAGCCGCGATGCAACGCGGCTGTCGAGCTTGGCGTATGACGCCGTCGCGCTCTCAACACTGCTCGCACGCGACCGCGGTTCGGCTGGTTTCACGCGCGACGGACTGCAACGCAGCGACGGCTTCCTGGGTTCGGACGGCATCTTCCGCTTCCGTGCGGATGGGTCGATCGAGCGCGGGCTCGCGATCATGGAAGTGCGCGCAACGGGCGCCGCCGCGATCGACGCTGCGCCCCGCCGCTTCACCGCGCCCGCCGGCTAAACCGCAAGCTCCGCCGCGATCCGGTCGGCAAGCAGACGCGCGCGCAGCGTGAGCGTCAGCCGTTCGGGCGTGACGATCAGCAGACCCTCGTCGCTCAATCTCTGTAGCGTCGCCGCAGGCGGCTGCGCGGCGCCAAGCCGTGCGCGTTCCAGCCCTTCGGCGAGCCGCAATCCCATCAGCAGCGCTTCATCGCGCTCTTCGACGTCGGTGAGCGGAACACTCTCTTTCCAGCCCAGCGCCTGCGCTTCGACCTGCGCGAGATAATCTTTCGGCGCGCGCTCTGCGGCCGCTGACATGCGCTCGCCTCCCAAACGGAAGCGCGCATGCGCGCCGGGGCCGATGCCGATCCAGTCTTGGCCACGCCAGTAGAGCAGATTGTGGCGGGACTGCGCGGCGGCGCCGCGCGCGTGGTTTGAAATCTCGTAGGCCGGAAAGCCAGCGTCCGCGCTCAGCTCCTGCGTCGCCTCATAGAGCGCAGCGGCAATCTCGATCGCCGGCGGCGAGAGCGTTCCGCGCGCGACGGACTTTGCGAACGCCGTGCCGTCCTCGATTGTTAGTTGGTAGAGCGACAGATGCTCGACCGGCAGCGTGAGCGCCGTGCGCAACTCACGCGCCCATGAAGCGATGCTCTGCCCTTCCCGCGCATAGATGAGATCAATCGACACGCGGCGGTCAGTGCGCGCCGCGGCCTCGATGGCGCGCAACGCCGCCGCCGTATCGTGATTGCGGCCAAGCGCGACGAGCGCCGCATCGTCGAGCGCTTGCACGCCGAGCGAAAAGCGGTTGATCCCGGCAGCCGCGTGATCGGTGAAGCGCTTATGGTCTTCCGGGTTGGCTTCGAGCGAGATTTCCGCCTCGGGCGCGAGGCCGAACGCATCATCGATCGTGCGCAGCACATGCGCGATGTCCCGCCCCTTGAGGAGCGAGGGCGTGCCGCCGCCGAAGAACACGGTGTCGACCTGGCGTTTGCCGATGAGGCCGGCATGGCCCCGGAGATCGAGATCGAAAGCGTCGAGCAATTCCTGCGCGTTCTGCCCGCGCGCGCGGCGCACGTTGAAATCGCAATAGGGGCAGATGCGCGTGCAATACGGCCAGTGCAGATAAATCCCGAAAGCGGGATCGCTCATCTCAGCGCCGCGACGAGCTGTTCGAACGCGCGCGCGCGGTGCGTCATCGGCAGCTTCTCTTCGTGGGCCATCTCGCCAAAGGTGCGCGTCTCGCCTTTCGGCACGAAGATCGGATCGTAGCCGAAGCCTTTGTCGCCGCGCGGCGGCCACGTCACGTCGCCCTCGACAATGCCTTCGAACACGCGCGTCTCTTCGCCGGGCGCTGCAACGGCAAGCGCCGAGACGAAACGCGCGCTTGTCACGGCGCCGGCGCCCATCTCACGATGCACGCGCGCCATCGCCGCATTGAAATCCTTGCTCTCCCCCGCCCAGCGCGCGGAGTAGATGCCCGGCGCGCCGTTGAGCGCATCGACCGCAAGACCGGAATCATCCGCAAGCGCGGGCAGACCAGACGCGCGCATCGCGGCTTCCGCTTTCAGCACCGCGTTGCCGATGAACGTGTCTTCGGTTTCTTCCGGCTCCGGCAGGCCGAGTTCACCAGCGGACACAACGTCGAGCCCGAACGGCGCGAGCAGCTCCTGAATCTCACGCACCTTGCCGCGATTGTGGCTGGCGAGAACGAGGCGGCCGCTCAGCTTCATCGCATCAACCCAATGCGCGCTTCTGCGCCGCGAACAATTGCCCGCAGCCGTGCTTGGCCAGCCGGATCAGCTCCGCGAATTCCTCATCGCTGAACGGACGCTTCTCGCCGGTCGCTTGCACTTCGATCAACCGCCCATCGCCCGCGAGGACGAAGTTCGCATCGACTTCGGCGTTCGAATCTTCTGCGTAGTCGAGATCGAGCACGGGCGCGGGGCCATACACCCCACACGAAATCGCCGCGACTTGGCCAGTTACCGGCGGTTGCTTCAGCACGCCCTCTTCCACGAGGTAGGCACACGCCCGCGCGAGCGCGACCCACGCGCCGGTGATCGCCGCCGTGCGCGTGCCGCCATCGGCCTGCAGCACATCGCAATCGAGCGTGATGGTGCGATCGCCGAGCAGCTTCAGGTCCGTGACCGAGCGAAGCGAGCGGCCGATCAGGCGCTGGATCTCCTGCGTGCGCCCGCTCTGCTGGCCTTGCGCGGCTTCACGGCGGCCGCGCGTGTGCGTCGCGCGCGGCAGCATGCCGTATTCGGCCGTCACCCAGCCGCGGCCTTGGCCCTTCAGCCAGCCCGGCACGCCTTGCTCGACGCTGGCGGTGCAGAGCACGTGCGTCTGCCCGAACTTCGCGAGGCACGAGCCCTCCGCGTAGCGCGAGACGGCGGTTTCAAGCGTGACTTCACGGAGCTGGTCGGCGGCGCGGCCGGACGGGCGCATGGGCTTCTCCTGCGGGGAAGGCGCGCTCTAGCTGACCGGGCAGGTATAGGAAAGTTCGGGTCAGTTAGGCCCCTACGCCCTAACATTTCCTAACTTCCGTATACCCGCGTATATTTCTGTTAGGACTGGTTACGACGAATCGCCCTAACTCGCCCTAACAAGCTGATGGATCCCCGCAAAGACCCCTACAACCCAGGCGCCGGCGCCCCTCCCCCGGAGCTGGCCGGCCGGGACGATCTGATCGACCGGGCGGACCTTGCGATCTCTCGCACGCTCGGCGGCAAGTCCGCCAAGAGCATGATGATGCTGGGGCTGCGGGGCGTCGGGAAAACGGTGCTCCTCAACGAACTCGAGCAGCGCGCGGAATCGCTGAAGTGCCAAACGGCGATCTTCGAGATCGATCCGGATAAGACGCTCGCCGCGCAGCTCGCGCCGCAGCTTCACCGCATCCTCTTGCGGCTCGACCGGATCAAGCGCGCGGGCCACGAAATCCAAACCGCGTTCGGTGCGCTGCGCGCGTTCGCGAGCGTCTTCAAAGTCCAACTCGGCGATCTTGAGTTCGGCCTCGCGCAACAGGCCGCGACCGGCGATCTCGCGATCGATCTCACCGACCTTCTCGTCGCGATCGGCGAAGCGGCGGACAAGCGCGAAACCGCTGTCGTGCTGCTGGTCGATGAGGTTCAGTACGTCACCAAGAACGATCTCGGCGCGCTGATTATGGGCCTGCACAAGGTCTCGCAGCGCCAATTGCCGCTCATTCTGATTGGCGCGGGCTTGCCGCAACTCGCGCGCCTTGCAGGCGACGCAAAATCCTACGCCGAGCGGCTGTTCGATTATCCGCCAATCGGCAAGCTCGACCCGCCGAGCGCGCGCCGCGCGCTGCAGGCGCCGGCTCTGCGCGAGGGCGTCGCCTACACGGACGAGGCGCTCGAATTCATCCTGACGCAGACCGAGGGCTACCCGTTCTACCTCCAGGTCTGGGGTTCGAAGTGTTGGGAGGTCGCGACCGAATCCCCGATCACGCTCGACAACGCCAAAGCCGCCTCAGAGCAAGCCATCGCCCTGCTCGACGAAGGCATTTTCAACGTCCGCCTCGCGCGCCTCACAGACCGGCAAAAGGCTTTCGCCCGCGCCATCGCCGAGTTCGGCCCAAAACCGGTCAGCTCCACTACGGTCGCGAACGCTATGGGCCTTTCGCTCAGCCAGGCCGCCCCGCTCCGTGAAGAACTGATCCGCAAAGGCATGGCCTACAGCCCCGACCGGGGCCTGATCGGCTTTACCGTGCCGAAGTTCGACGAGTTCATGCGCCGGAAAATGCCGCCCCCTGCCCCGCCTAAGCCAAAGACCAAGCGCTAACGCCGCAGGGCGGTGTGTTGCACAGCGCGCCGCACGCGCTACCTAAGCCCCGCCATGCCGGTTGCGGACCTTTCCTCCCTGGACGCCCGCTCGCGCGAGATTTTCCGCGAGATCGTGGAGGCGTATCTCGCCACCGGCGAGCCCGTCGGCTCGCGCACGCTCTCGAAGCTCGGCGGGCTCGCGCTCTCCCCTGCCTCGATCCGCAACACGATGGCCGACCTCGCCGCGCTCGGCCTCCTGGACGCGCCGCACGCGATGGCCGGCCGGCGCCCCACGCATGCGGGGCTTCGATTCTTCGTCGATAGCTTGCTCCAGCTCGGCGAGGTTTCCGATCCCGAGCGGCGCGAAATCGACGCGCGCATCAAGAGCGCCGGCGGCGGGCCGCAAGACGTGCTCTCGGCCGCATCGGAATTGCTCTCAGGCCTTGCCGGCGGCGCGAGCCTTGTCGTGACACCCGAACGCGAAGCGCCAGTGCGCCACGCGGAGATCGTGCAGATCGCGCCAGGCCAAGCGTTGCTCGTGCTGGTCTTCGAAGACAACCAAATCGAAAACCGCCTGCTCTCGACGCCGCCCGGCCTGCCGCAATCGGCGCTGGTGGAGGCGACGAACTTTTTGAACGCGCGCTTCCGCGGCAAGACGCTTGCGCAAGCGCGCGCCGAAGCCGGCGAGACGCTGGCGCGCGATCGCGCCGCGCTCGATGCGGCAGCCGCCAAGCTCGTCGAGCTCGGCCTCGTCGAATGGTCGGGCGAAGATCCGCAAGCGGGGCGCTCGCTGATCGTGCGCGGGCGCGCGAACTTGCTTCAGGATCAGCAGAACCTGGAAGACATCGAGCGCGTGCGCACGCTGTTCGACGATCTCGAGAAATCGAAGGAGCTCGTGCAGGTGCTCGATCTCGCCAAAGCGGGCGAAGCGGTGCGCATCTTTATCGGCGCGGAAAACCCCCTCTTCTCGCTCTCGGGGTCGAGTCTCATCGTCGCGCCCTATATGAACGCGGAAAGACGGGTCGTCGGCGCGCTCGGTGTGATCGGGCCGACGCGGCTCAATTATGCACGGGTGATCCCCGTGGTGGACTACACGGCGCGTGTCGTCGGGCGGGTGCTCGACGGGCGCGCCGAGCGTTGAGGAAGATGATGCAGGACGAAACCGAACAGCAGCCCCAAGAAGCTCAGCCCGCTGAAACGCCCGCGCCCGCCGGCCCAACGCCGGAAGCGCGCATCGCGGAACTCGAAGCCGCGCTCGCCGCCGCGAAGGACGATCACCTGCGCGCGCTCGCCGAAGTCGAGAACACGCGCCGCCGCGGCGAGAAGCAAGCGCAGGACGCGCGCGTCTATGCGATCGACCGCTTCGCTGGCGATCTCCTGCCGGTCGCCGATACGCTCGCGCGTGCGCTCGACGCGATCACGCCGGAAAACCGCGCCTCGCTCGACGAAGCGACACGCACGCTGCTCGACGGCGTTGCGATGACCGAACGCGCGCTGATCGACGCAATGGGCCGCCACAACCTCAAGCGCATCGGCGCCAAGGGCGACAAGTTCGATCCGAACCTCCACCAGGCCGTGGCGCAAATCCCGTCCGACCAACCGGCCGGCGCGATCGCCGAAGTGATGCAGCCCGGCTATGTGCTCGGCGAACGCACGCTGCGCGCCGCGATGGTCGCCGTTTCGCTCGGCCAATCCGCCAGCGCACCGCCGGCGGCTGAGGGCGGCGTGGATATCAAGGTCTAGTCTCCCTTTCCCCTCATTCCGGACAGAGCGCGAGCGCTGATCCGGAATGAGGGGCCACCCGCAACGCGTTTGCTCTGGGTTCTGGCTCTCCGCTTCGCTCCGGCCGGAGTGAGGCTGGTTGCATTTATTTCGATAATCTTCTAATTAGATGCCTATCGAAATGACAGAGCCTCTCCCCCTCCAGGCCTTCAAGGCGCTCGCGCATGAGAGCCGGCTCAAGATGCTGGCGCTGATGAGCGTGGGCGAATGCTCGGTGCAAACGCTCGCCGCCGAAGCGGGCGTCAGTGAGCCAACGGCGTCCCACCACCTCGCGCTCCTGAAGAGCGCTGGGCTCGTGACGATGCGCAAGGACGCGACGACGCATTTCTATGCGCTCGATGCGAACGCGCTTCGCCGTTTGGGACGCTCGCTTGCGTCGCAAGAAGCACTCGCGCCGCCGCCGCAGGCCGAGAGCCGCGTCGTCGCGAACTATTTGACGGCGGACGGCAAGCTCAAAGCCTTCCCGGCCAGCCGCAAGAAACGCCGCGAAATCCTCGCGTGGCTCGCCGCGCAGTTCGAGGAAGGCCGCCGCTACCCCGAAGCGGAAGTGAACGCGCTGATCGAGCGCCGCCATCCAGACCGCGAAACGTTCCGCCGCGAGCTGATCGGCTACAACATGCTGGCGCGGAAGAACGGCGTGTATTGGCGCTTACCTGAAGCCGACTGGGCCGACTGACGCGAAAAATGAGCCGGTCCGAATCCGGCCAGCGCTGCGGCGCGTGGCGTGGTCTCCTCCCCTGCAACAGAGGAGATCACGACATGGCCAGCATCCGCCGCGAATTTCATGTCAACGCGCCCGCCGACAAAGTGTGGGACGCGCTCCGGGACTTCTACGCGCTCCACATCCGCCTCGCGCCCGGCTTCACCAAGAACACCGAGCGCGACGGCGACGCCCGCATCGTCACGTTCGGCAACGGCATGCAGGCGCGCGAGACATTCGTCAGCGCAGACGATGCGGCGATGCGCGTCTCCTACTCGATCGACGCCAACGAGCGCGTCACGCGCCACATGGCCTCCGCAACGATTGTACGGAACGGCGCGGGCTGCACGTTCATCTGGCAAGCCGATGTGTTGCCAGATAGCGCCGCCGAAATGATGGGACCGATGATGGACGCCGGCGGCGCGGCAATGAAACGCCACCTGGAAACACTCGCGTAGCGGACAAACGAAAACCGCCGGCATCGCTGCCGGCGGCTCCCGTATCTAGCGCGGAAGCGCGAGAAACTAGATCTGCGCCTTCATCGCGGCCGACTGGCGGAACGCGAGCTTCTTGGACGCCTTGATCTTCACCGGCTCACCCGTTTGCGGGTTGCGGCCGATGCGCGCCTTGCGGTGACGGATCATCACCATGCCGAGGTCGCCGAGCTTAACCTTCACGCCCTTGAGGACGTGGGCCTTCACGACGTCGATGTAGGTTTCGACGAAGCGCTTCGCGTCCGCACGGCTCATGTCCGTGTGGTCGGCGATGACCTGCATCAGCGCGCCTTGCGTGATCGCCTTACCGGCGGGCGCCGACACTTTGATGTTGCGCGACGGGGCAGCCGGGGCGGCCTTCTTCGCGGTCTTCTTCTTCGCCGGGGACTTCTTCGCAGCAGCCTTTTTCGGGGCGGCCTTCTTCTTCGCAGCCATCTTAAATCTCCTCAAAACTTGTCTGAATGTGAACGGTTGGGTTGGGTGTGTTTTTGTGCGGTCCGGTCGTGAATCCCTTGCGGGATCGCGTCTTTGATCGCACTCCAATCGTTTCTCATTGCTTGCCGAAACGCGCTTATCTCAGTGTTTTTTGCGGCGCAATGCGCTTTTTGTCCTTATTCCATGCGGTTTTTCAGCCACACCCCCTCGAAAAGCTCGGAAAACAAGGCTGATTCGCGCTGCGCGGTCAGTCTCCGGCGACTGCATCAATGTCCGAGTACAGTGCAAGCGCTGCTTCGGCGCGCATCCTGGTCCCAAGAAAAATCGCTAAAACCCAAAGAAAACCGTCGCCTTTCGGCCAAAATCACGCTCTACGAAATGACTGAACGTTAACTTTGTCGCCATTCGGCGCGGAGTTTCGGCGGGTTCATAAGGAGCGCACGATGCGGGGGATGTTGGTGATGGGCGCGGCGGCGGCCGCGCTCGTGGGGATGTTTGTCGCGCCGGCCAACGCGCAAGATGCGGAAGTCGCTGCAACGGCAGAGACCGCCGGGCGCGTCGCCGTTGGCGGCAGCGTCACGGGCCAACTCGAAGCAGCGGGCGATTCCGATTGGTATCAAGTCAGCCTGCGCGCCAACCAAGGCTATCGCTTCACGCTGCGCAGCGCCGATGGCGATGGCGCGCTCGGCGATCCCCTCCTCCGGCTGTTGGACGCAAGCGGGACTGAAGTCTCCGTCAATGACGACGCAGGCGGCACGCTCAACTCACGGCTTGATTTCACACCGCCGGCGGATGGCGTCTATTACCTCGATGCACGCGCGTTTTCCTCGGAAGACACGGGCGCCTACGTGCTCGCCGCTGCCGAATATGTGCAGCCCACGGACGCGGTTCCGGGCGGCACGAACACAACCGCGCGCTTGGGCGCGACCCCTGTAACCGACTCGATCGACTTCGATGGCGACGTCGACACGCGCCGCGTCGCGCTCGCGGCGGGCACTATCTACACGTTCACGCTGAACACCGCCGCCGAGAATGGCCTTCCCGATCCCTATCTCCGCATCCTCAACGCGGAGGGAAACGAAGTCGCGTCCGACGATGATGGCGGCGGCAATCTGAATTCCCGTCTTGAATTCGTGCCCGACGCAACCGGCGCGTTTTTCGTGGAGGCCCGCAACCTTAGCGAAAGCGGCACAGGCGCCTACACGCTCGGCATGGAGCGCCGCGCGCTTCCGGCTGACGCGGTGCGCGGTGATGCGGGCACCCGCACGCGCCTTGCTGTGGGCAGCGAAGTCACCGGCGTGCTGGATTACCCGCGCGACCGCGACTGGTATCGCTTCGCGGCGGTGCAGGGGCAAACCTACCGCTTCTCGCTCGACGCGGCGGCGCAAGAAGGCGGCGAGCAGCTCACCGATCCACTGATCCGCGTGCTCGACAGCGCCGGCGCCGAGCTCGCGCGCGACGACGACGGCGGCGATGGCCTCAACGCTTATGTCGAATACACCGCTGCGCGCACGGGCGACATCTTCCTCGAAGCACGTGGCTTCTCCGACGTTGCCGAGGGCGGCTATCGGCTGCGCGCGCGGGCCGGCGATATCCCGGGCGACACGACGACCGACATGACGCTCTCGGCCGAAAGCGGCGACTATCGCGAAGGCGTGCTCTCCCCTGCGGGCGACACGGACTGGTACGCGATCGAGCTCACGCAAGGCCAAACGATCCGCGTGCAATTGGTGAACGGCTCGTCCAACGCCGTCGGCGATCCGCTCGTCACCGTGCGCGACAGCGCCGGCGCGGAAGTCGCGCGCGACGACGACAGCGGCGGCCAGCTCAACGCGTATCTCGAGTTCACGGCGCCCAGCGCGGGCCGCTACTTCATCGAAGCGCGCGGCTTCTCGGAAGAAGCGCAAGGCAGCTACACGGTGCAGGTGCAGCCAGGCGAAATCGGCGCCAACAGCGAGAGCGCTGAGAGCCTTTCTCCGGAAGGCCCGCGCATCAGCAACATCTCCGCGCCCGACGACGTGGACTGGTTCGCGATGAACGTTATCGAGGGACGCACGTACCGCATCTATGCCGATGCGATGCCAGGCTCGGAGCTCGATCCCATGCTGACGCTGCTCGGATCAGACAGCGTTGAGATCGTCTCGGATGACGACGGCGGGGCGGGCACGAACGCGTATATTTCCTTCATCGCGCCGACATCGAACACGTATTACGCGGCGGTTTCGTCGTTCAACAGCGCGAGCACCGGCCAATACAGCCTTCGAGTCAACGATACCGAGACGCCCGGCAATTCCGCGTCTGACGAGATGCTGACCCCGGATGACGACGCGCGCGCGGCCCGCATCGACTTCCCAGGCGACAAAGACTGGTTCGCCGTCGAACTCGCGGAAGGCGGTTCCTATGAGATCGCCGCGACGGGCGGCGGCGCCGATCCCCTCTCGGATCCGATGCTCGCCGTCATTCGCGCACCGCAGGACTATCACGATCACGGCGGTGAAGAGGATGTCACGGAAACGATCGTGGCCAGCGACGACAACAGCGGCCCGGGGCGCAACGCATTGGTGCGGCTCAACGCCGAAACGGGCGGCGTCCACCACATCCAGGTGACCGGCAAGAACCGCTTGCTGGGCGATTACACCGTCTCCGTCCGCCGCACGGATGAGACGCCGGCGCAGTAACGCACTGCACCAAGCACAAACACTAGCGCCCCCTCCTCTCGGCGGGGGCGCTTTTTTGTTGCAGTTCTGCGCGCGGACTATGAGATCGACGCCAGCCGGTCCATGCCCTGGCGCTCCAGCATCCAACCCGGATACTCCTTCGGCAGCGCCGAGACCTTGTCGAGAGCATCGAGGTCTTCCGCCGAGAGCTTCACTTTCACTGCCGCGAGATTGTCCGCCAGCTGCTCGGGCGTACGCGCGCCGATGATGACGCTCGTGACGTGCGATTGATGCAGCAGCCATGAGAGCGCAACGCGCGCGACGCTCGCGTCTTGCCGCTCGCCGACGCTCCGCATCACATCGATGATGTCGAAGCCCTTCTCCTTGTTGACCGGCGGAAAGTCGAAGTTCGTGCGCCGCGCGTCGTTGGGCCCGCCGCCTTGGCGTTGGAATTTCCCGGAGAGAAATCCGCCCGCAAGCGGGCTCCACGGCAGGATCGCGAGGTCCTGATCCTTTGCGAGCGGCACGATCTCGCGCTCAAGATCGCGCCCGGCGATCGAATAGTACATTTGCAGCGATTCAAAGCGGGAGATGCCCTTCGCCGCCGAAACGCCAAGCGCCTTCGCCGTTTGCCAGGCCGCGTAGTTGCAAAGCCCGATGTAACGGACGCGGCCGGAACGCACGATGTCGTCCAGCGCTTCGAGCGTTTCCTCGACCGGCGTGACGTTGTCCCAGCCGTGCACTTGGTAGAGGTCGATGTGATCGAGACCGAGACGCGCGAGGCTCTGATCGACCGCGTCGAATAAATGCTTGCGCGACAGGCCGCTCACGTTGCGCGCGGCGTTCCGCCGATGCGCCTCCGCCTGTTGCTCGGCGCTTGCGTTTTCCGCAATGATCGGCACAACGCGCCCGAATGCCTTGGTTGCGACAACGATCTCGTCACGCGGCAAGCCGAGATTCTTGATGGCGAGCCCAAGGATGCGCTCGCTCTCGCCGTTCGAATAGACGTTGGCGGTGTCGAAGAAATTCACGCCGGCTTTGAACGCATCGCGCACCAGCGCTTCGGAATCCGCGTCCCCGAGCGCGCCGATCGCGCGCCACATGCCGTTGCCTCCGAACGTCATCGTGCCCAGGCAGATTTCGGAAACCACGAGACCAGTGCGACCAAGCTTCTTGTAGCGCATGACGATTCTCCTGAGCGCGAGGGCGCGCACGCCGCTTTACGGGTTGCGCGCTGCGGAAAATGGAGTGAGGGAGCGCCGCGACAGCCACGCTCAGAACGCCATCTTCGCTACAACTTAGCGCAGGCGCAAGTAGCCGTGCGCGTTAAGCGCGTCCGCGCAATCCGTTGGCGCGGAAATGCGCGAGCATGCGGCCCCACGCGTCGCTGGCCGCCGCTTCATTGTACATGGGCCGGTAATCCGCGTGGAAACCGTGTTCCGCGCCCGGATAGACGACGATTTCCGAATGCGTCGGGTTGCCGTTCGCATTGAGTGCGGCGCGCATCGCTTCAACTTGCTCAAGCGGAATGCCCGTGTCGCGTTCGCCGTAGAGGCCGAGCACCGGCGCGTGCAGCTCGCTTGCGAGATCGACGGGCCAGCGCCGCCCCTCCTCCGCGCCGAAGCCGCCAACAGGCGGCGCGGTCAGGCGGCCGTACCACGCGACGCCCGCGCGGAAATCGAGCCGCGCGCACGCTTGCCACACCACCGCGCCGCCCCAGCAGAAGCCGGTGATCCCAAGATTGCGGTCACGCACGAAGCGGTGGCCGCGCAGCCAATCCATCGCGCCGCCGGTATCGCCCATCACTTGTTCGCTTGGCGTCGCGGCGACGATGCGGCGGATCTCGTTCATGTCGGTGACGGCCGCGGGATCGCCAGCGCGATCGAAATAGTCCGGCGCGAGCGCGACGTAACCAGCATGCGCGAGCCGGCGGCAAACGTCCTTGATGTATTCGTGGATGCCGAAGATCTCATTCACGACCACGATGGCACTGCGGCGGCCCGCCAAACGCGGCCGCGCCAAGTAGGCCGGTATTGAATCGCCGCCGTGCCCGAAGATGCGCACCTCTTCGTCGATGCGCAGTCCTTCGCTCGGAGTCGTGATCGCCGTCGCCTGCGCGGGTTGCATCGAGAGCGCGTAGCCAGCCGTGAAGAGCGATGCGATCGCGCCGCGGCGTGTCGGCGGCGCTGCGGGCGCGCCTTCCGGGTTGGTCAATCTCAAGCGCGCCCCCTCATGTGCGTGCGGTTCGCCAGCAAAGCGCCCTTGGCTTGAGCGGGCAAGGCGAAGCGTTCAGAATCCCCGCTGAGGGGTTCCCATGCATCGCGCAATCGCCGCATCCGCGCTTCTGTTCCTTTTTGCAGGCGCCGCACACGCCGCGCCGGCCTTCGATCCAGACGCGGCAACCCGCGCGTGGCTCGCCACGATGGGCCCGGAAGCGACGGCGCGCTCCAACGCGTATTTCGAGGGCGGATACTGGATTGGTTACGCGGGCGCGGCGCTCACCATCGCCGTTTCGCTCGCGTTTATGATCCTCGGTTGGGCTTCCGGCGTGCGCAGCTGGCTTGAACGCACGGTCAAAGCCTACTTCCTCGTCGCGCTCGGCATGGCGTTGTTCTACCAGCTCGTCGCAACCGCGGTGACGTTCCCGTTCTCCTGGTATGTCGGCTTCGTGCGCGAGCACCAATTCGGCCTCGCCACGCAGAGCTTCCCTGAATGGTTCGGCGAGTATCTGATCAACGCCGCGCTCAGCATCGTCGTCGGCGCGGTCTTTATCGCCCTGCTCTATCTGATCGTGCGCGCCGCGAAGAAGACGTGGTGGCTATGGGGCGCGGGCGTCACCATCGCCGGCATGATCGCGTTGATGACGCTCTTCCCCGTGTTCGTAGCGCCGCTCTTCAATACCTACACCCCGATGCAGGACGGTCCGCTAAAGACGGAAATCCTCGCGATGGCGCAAGCCAACGGCGTGCCGGCCGACAACGTCTATGTGTTCGACGTGTCGCGCCAATCGAACCGTGTCACCGCCAACGTCTCCGGCATGTTCGGCACGACACGCATTTCACTGTCGGACACGCTGATCGATCGCGCGAGCCCAGCGGCCGTGCGCGCCGTGATGGGCCACGAGATCGGCCATTACGTGCTACGGCACACCGTTTCGATTCTCACCATGCTCGGCGTGCTGATCGCGCTCACATTCGCGCTCGTAAATTGGAGCTTTCATCGCCTCGCGCGCGGCGAGCGCTGGGGCGTTCGGGGCATTGACGATCCGGCCGGATTGCCGCTCGCCTTTGCGCTGCTGACGTTCTGGCTCGCGGCGGCGACGCCGATCAACAACAACATCACGCGTTTTCACGAGCATCAGGCCGATATCTTTGGCCTCAACGCCGCGCGCGCGCCGGAAGGCTTCGCCGAAGCAGCCGTGCTGCTTTCGGAATATCGCAAGATGCAGCCGGGCGCGTTCGAGGAATGGTTCTTCTACACGCACCCCGCTGGCTGGACGCGCATCCACATGTCGATGACATGGCAAGCGAACGAGATCGCCGCGGGCCGCGCGCCGCCCTCCCCCGGCGGCCCGCCAGAAGGTTGGCGCCCAGATTTCGTCGTCATCCAGGAACGGTCACGCGCCGCAGAGTGAGATTGATCCGCCCGCCGCCCTTCAAACCCATTTGCGGCAGCAGGCGCGACGAGCCCGCGACGATGCGATCGACGCCGTGAAACGCCCGCCGCGCTGCGCCGCCGAGGATCACAATATCGCCGGATGACAGCCGCACGCTGCGTGTTGGATCGGTGCGCAAAATGCCACCGACGCGAAAGACCGCCGTATCGCCGAGCGAGATTGAGAGCACGGGCGCATCCCACGCGTCTTCGTCGCTATCGACGTGCAGACCCATGCGCGCGTCGCTCTCATAGAGATTGACAAGGCACGCCTCCGGCGGCGCGCGATATCCGACGAGATTGTCCCACAGCTCCAGCACGCGCGCGGGCATCTGCGGCCACGCCTCGCCGGTTTCCGGGTGCGTCGCCTGATAGCGGTAGCCGCGCTCCTTATCGGTCACCCAGCCGAGCGGGCCGAAATTCGTCATCCGCACGCTCATCGGTTGGCCGGATTTCGGCATGCGCGGGATGAAGAACGGCGCGCGCTTCGCGAGCGCGAGCACCTCGGCGCACAGATCCTCCTGCTCTCCCCGGCCCAAAACGCCTGGCAAAAGCCGAAATCCGTCGAGCGCTTGGGCCGCAGGCATGACGCCACCCTCTACGCCTGAGCCGAGGCAGGCGCGAACCCCGATCGAGCGCTGCTTCGGTTGAGAACACGTTTCTTGGTCTATGTTATTGTTTTATAGTCTGTTTTACTGTCGCACTGGGAACGTGCCGGCGGGGGGTGCTGGATATGGGTCGCGCCGTCCCTGAGGCGAATTCACCCCAGCGTGAATGGGGTTCTTGCGGGGCAGGCCCGGCTTCCCATATCAGCCCAGAACCGGTTACCCGGCGCGGTCATTTCGGTGCGGCGCAGGGCAGCCAATCAGGTCATAGAGGGACGCGGGATATCCGGGCGCTGCACGCAGGCCCAAGGCGAGAACCACGCGTCGCCAAAGGAGTGAGAGAACGATGAGCAAGGTGATCGGGATCGACCTTGGCACGACGAACTCGTGCGTCGCGGTCATGGAGGGCGGAAGCCCCAAAGTGATCGTCAATTCCGAAGGTTCGAACACGACCCCGTCTGTTGTCGCGTTCACGGAAGGCGGCGAGCGCCTGATCGGCATCCAAGCCGCGCGCCAAGCCATCACCAACCCGGAACACACCTATTACGCGGTGAAGCGCCTCATCGGCCGCAACTTCGACGATCCGATCGTCAAGAAGGATGCGAACCTCGTTCCCTACAAGATTGTCAAAGGCCCGAACGGCGACGCCTGGATCCAAGGCCGCGACAAGCAATACGCGCCGTCGGAAATCTCCGCCTTCGTGCTGCAGAAGATGAAGCAGACTGCCGAGGATTATCTCGGCGAGCCGGTGACGCAGGCTGTCATCACGGTGCCCGCTTA
>CAZXNY010000009.1:0-19308 GCA_964642205.1 uncultured Caulobacteraceae bacterium | reverse complement strand
CGTGCTGTGCGCGCAGTGCGCGACGCCGGCCGTTTTCGTTTCACCCCACCCCCTGCCCCCTCCCCTCGCGGGGAGGGGAATGTGTTGCGCCTCTGATGACTCTCGAGCCGCATTCCGACCCGATGCAGCGCACGCTGGAAAACTTCCTGCGTGCGCTCAAGGCCGTCGAAGTTCAGATCACGCCGGCTGAAGCGATCGATGCGCACCGCGCCGTCGCTGAGATCGGGTATGCGGACCGCGAACTCTTACGCGACAGCCTCTGCGCCACGCTCGCTAAATCCGCTGTCGAGGTGGAGCACTTCGATCACTGCTTCGACAATTTCTTCGCGCGCCAGGAATTTTCTGCGTCCGAAACGCTCGAAAGCGCGGGCGACGCTGATGACGACGACAGCGGCGGCTCTCCCCTCGCCGCGATGATCCTCAGCGGCGATGCGACCGGCCTTGCGCACGCGATGGAAGTCGCGGCCGCAAAAGTCGAAGCGACGAACATCCGCGCCGCCACGCAGCGCCGCCCGTTCACGCGCCGCATCCTCGACGCGATGGGCATCGACGCCGTCGAAAAGCGAATCGCCGATCTGCACCGGCGCGGCGGCGAGCGTGACGGCGACCTCGCCGACCGGCTCGCCAAAGGCCGCAAAGCGCTGATGGACGACGCCTCCCGCTTCGTCGATCGCCAATACGATCTCTACGCCAAGGAAAACGGCCGCCGCACGCGCGAGGATCTCCTCGCGGACAAGAACATGACCGGCGAGCGGATCGATCCAGACGATTTCCAGATGATGAAATCGCTGGTCCGGCGCATGGCCAAGCGGCTCGCCGCGAAATATTCGCGCCAGCAAAAGCGCTCACGCAAAGGCGTCTTGGATGTCCGGCGCACTTTGCGCAAAAGCATGGGCTATGGCGGCGTGCCGTTCGAGATGGTCTGGAAGACCGAGACGATCGAAAAGCCCAAGCTCGTCGTGCTGTGCGACGTTTCAAAATCCGTCGCCGCCGCCGCGCATTTCCTGCTGCTCTTCCTCTATTCGCTGAACGAAGTCGTCGAGAGCATGCACGCTTATGCGTTCTCGGGGCGCTGCGTGCCGGTCGATGACATTCTGGACGAGAGCAACGTCGAGGTCGCCATCAAAAGCGTGCTCGACCGGATCGGCTATCAGCAGACCGATTATGGCCGCTCGCTCGAAGATTTCTGCCTGGAGCACCTTGGCGATCTTGACCGGCGCACGACGGTGTTCATCCTCGGCGACGCGCGCTCCAACCACGCCGACCCGCGCCTCGATCTCATCCGCGCGATCCAAAAGCGCTCACGCGCCATCATCTGGCTGAACCCCGAACCGGAGAGCTTCTGGGGCTCGGGCGATAGCGTGATGAAGGTGTATTCGCGGTTCACCGCCGTCACGAAGCAATGCGCCACGCTCGGCCAACTCGAGCGCATCATCGAAGACGTGTTGCGCACGTATCTGCCGCGCTAGGCGAGCGCCTTCGCCATCACCACCAAATGAAAATCGCGCCGCAGCGCGCCGCTGTGTTCGTGAAACGGGAACGGTTCGGTCTCGCCCGTGAGCGCGTAGCCGCGCCGCTCGTACCAAGCGATCAGCGTGTCGCGGATGGAGATCACGGTGAGCGAGAGCGAGCGCGCGCGCCACAGCGCAGCAACCGCACGCTCCGCCTCCGCCATCACCGTCTTGCCGATCCCGCCGATCTGCCGATCCGGCGCCACCGCGAACATCCCGAAATACGCGCGCCCGTCGCCATGATCCTGGATCAGCGCACACGCGGCCAAACCGTCCGCATCCTCGGCCATCACAAACCGGCTATCGGCGCGCGCGATCAGCTCCGCGATTTCCGCAACGCTCGAGCGCGGCCCGGTCAGAATATCGGCCTCACTCGCCCATCCCTTCGCCGATTCCGGGCCGCGATAGGCGCGTTCCACGAGCGCGGCGACGGCGCCCGCGTCCTCCGCGCGCGCGAAGCGAAATTCGCCCCCCATTTCAACTGCCTTCCCGCTTGACGTTGACGGCGCCTTGCCGGACTTAATCGCGGAAATAACGGAGGAACGCCATGGCCGAAGCAGCCCCCAGCGCCGATACGCTGGCGAACACGGGCGCAGAGCCTGTCGAGGAGCGGCACCGCTTCGATGAAGCCAGTCTCGCGCGCTGGATGGAAGGCAATGTCGAAGGCTTCAAGGGCCCGTTGACGGTGCTGAAGTTCAAGGGCGGCCAATCGAACCCGACGTTCCTGTTGCAGACGCCGGGCAAGAGCTACGTGATGCGCAGGAAGCCGCCGGGCAAATTGCTGCCGAGCGCGCACGCCGTCGATCGCGAGTTCAAAGTCATCAACGCGCTTTACCCGACGGGCTATCCCGTGGCGCGCCCCTACGCGCTCTGCATGGATGAGAGCGTGATCGGCACGATCTTCTACATCATGGACAATGTGCAGGGCCGCATCCTCTGGGATGGCACTTTGCCCGGCATGGATCCCAAAGAGCGCCGCGGCATCTACGAAGCGAAAGTGAAGACGCTCGCCGCACTTCACAACACAGATTACAAAGCCGTCGGTCTCGAAGATTTCGGCAAGGCCGGTTCGTATTTCGCGCGCCAGATCGATCGCTGGACCAAGCAATACAAACTCTCCGAAACGATGACGATTCCGGAGATGGATAAGCTCATCGATTGGCTCCCGAAGACGATCCCGCCGGGCGAGACAACGTCGATCGTTCACGGCGACTATCGCCTCGACAACATGATCCTCCACCCGACCGAGCCGCGCGTCATCGCGGTGATCGATTGGGAATTGTCGACGCTCGGCGATCCGCTCGGCGACTTCACCTATCATCTGATGAATTGGGTGCAGCCCGCGAACGGCCGCTCTGGCCTCTCCTCGCTGCCACTCAAGGAAATGGGCATCCCGACGCTCGACGAGTATGTCGCGCTCTATTGCGAAGCGACGGGCCGCAACGGCTTGCCGCAAACCGATTGGTATTTCGCCTACAACATGTTCCGGCTCGCCGGCATTTTGCAGGGCATCGTCGGGCGTGTCCGGGACGGCACGGCCAATAGCGGCCACGCCGTCGCGCAAGCCGATCGCGTCGTCCCGCTCGCGCAAACGGCGTACCACTTCGCGCAGCGCGCGGGCATGACCTAACCTCCGTTCGTCGAAGCGGGGGCCGGCATGAACGAGAAGCAAGCGCAGCTGCAGCTCTATCTGTGGGGCAAACGCCGCAAGCTTGGGCGCATGAACGCCGTCATGCGCAGCGCAATCATCGGCGCGCTCGGCGGCCTTGCGTTTCCCGTGCTCATGTTCGCGTTCAGCGGCGGCTCGACGATGGAATATCGCGACATGCCCGACGAGTGGAAATGGACGGGCGCGTACGGCACGTTCTTCGTGATGGCCGCGATGGCGATCCCCGCATTCGCCGGCATCGCCGCGCTCGTTGCATGGCGCGTCTGGGGCAGCCAGGAAGCGATCTACCAAAACCTGCTCGCGCAAGGTTACAAAGAGCCGGCCGAGCCGCCCGTGCTCACCAACGCAGAGAAGTGGCCGCAATACGCGGTCTACGCCGCCATCGGCGTGATCGTGCTCTTCATCCTCTTCGTCGCGACGATGGTGTAGGGCTTGCGCGAGCGTGCGACGCGGCAGACGAAGCGCCCATGATCACGACCTACGCCCGCACCGCGCCTGGCGATTCCCTTTCGCCCACGCAGGGGCTCGCGCCGAACGATGAGCGCGCGCTCTGGATCGACCTTGAGAACCCGACCGAGCAGGAAGAGGCGTTCGTCGAGCAAGCGCTCGCGATCGATGTGCCCACCCACGCCGAACGCGCGGCGCTCGAAGACAGTGCGCGCTTCTACACCGAGAACAACGCGCTGATCATGACGGCGACGTTGCTGGGCCGCCGGGACGATGGCCCGTTCGTCGCGGACGCGGTGATGTTCGTGCTCGTCGGCGGCAAGCTCGTCACGGTGCGCACGGTGCGGCCCCGTGCGTTCGAGATCGGCGAAGGACGCGCCTCGGCGCGTGTGCAATGCGCCGAGAGCGGCGCGGACGTGTTCGTCGCGCTGATCGACGGCGTGATCGAGCGGCTCGCCGACCGCATCGCCGAAGCCGCGCGCGAGACCAATGCGCTCGCTTCCGATATCTTTAGCGAAACCGCCGCGCAGGTGCTGCGCGCCAACATGCGCAAGCTCGGTCTTGCCGGCACGCTGCTCTCGCAGACGCTGGATTCGCTCGCGAGCGTGAAGCAGCTCGTCAATCACGCCACGCCCATCGCCGACAAGCACGGCCTCGATGCGCAGCACCTCGCGAGCCTGCGGCGCGACCTGCAAGAGCTCGAGCGCCACGGCGATGCGCTGCAGAACCGGCTGACATTCCTGCTCGACGCCGCCGTCGGCATGGTCAGCGTCAATCAGAACGAAATCTTGAAGGCGCTCTCAGTCGCCACCATCGCGTTCGTGCCGCCGACGCTGATCGCGTCGATCTTCGGCATGAACTTCGAGCACATGACGTGGTTTCGCCATTCATGGGGGCCGTGGGTGGGCTTCGGCCTCATGCTTCTGGCCCCCGCCGCGCTCTTCGGCATCGCCAAATGGCGGCGCTGGTTCTAGCTGCCGAAAAACACACGCCACATCAGCCGATCCGGGATGAAGGCGAGAAACGCCGCGCCCATCACGATCGCGAAGTACACGAACATCATCAACCGGCTGTGCATCCTCACATTGCGGCGCTTCGCAAAATAGACCGCCGCCGGCAGCGCTACGCCCGTCACCACCGTCATCGTATGGATCCACGAATACGTGCCCGTGTCTGGGTTCATGATGAAAGCCGAGGAAAGCGTCGCGCCGCCAACGAGCAACACCCACACCCAGCCCATCACGCGGTGAAACGTGCGCCCCTTGCGCCACGCCAGCAGCACGGCGCCGAGCCCGAGCGCGCTCACCGCGCCGATGACGTGCGCCTGAATGAACGGCGGCTCGGCGAAGAATTCCTCGAGCGCCGGCTCCAATCGCCACGCGACCCAGCCAAGCACGCCGATCCCCGCAAGCACCACCGCCGTGCGCCACCCGCCAAGCGTATGGGGCCCCATCGCGCGCATGCGCGGCCGCTCGGAGACATCCGTCATCACCACCACCACTTATTTTTACATTGTATATTTACGTTGTACATTTATCGTTGCGCAAGCGATTTGTGAGGCTTCGTGCCGAAGGTTCTTTCCAGAGACGACATCGAGGCGTTCCGCGCCGAGCTGTGCGACGCGGCCGAAGAGCTGTTTGCCGCGCACGGCCCGGACGGCGTCACGATGCGCGAGTTGGCCGATGCAGTCGGCGTCTCCGCAATGACGCCCTATCGCTATTTCGAGAGCAAGGACGCGCTCCTCGCGGCCGTGCGCGCGCGCGCGTTCAGCCGCTTCGCCGACGCGATCGGGGCGTTCGACGCCAAGGCCGCCAAGCGGAGCCCGATCGATCCACGCGCGATGACGCGCGCATTCTTCCGCGCCCGCACCGACGCCTACATCGACTTTGCGCTCGATAATCCTGCCGCCTACCGCCTGATGTTCGACGTCAACCAACCTACGGCGCAGAGCTACCCCGAACTCGCGGCCGCGATCGCGCGCACCAAGGCGCTGATGGCGCCGCGCGGCGGTGGCGGCGCGCGCGCGCAGGCCCCCTCGCCCGCGTCCTACACGCTCTGGTCGGCGGGGCACGGTGCGCTGATGCTCTCGCTGGCGGGCATGCTTCCGGCCACGATCTCAGTGCGCGATCTCGTCCACGCTTCGGTCACCGCCATCGCCGAGCAGCTCGGCTTCCTGCGCTGACGCCTGCGGCGAGTTAACGCGCGCTTCACCAGTTCCGCGCATGGAACCTAGGGGCTCATCCGGCGTATAAGCGCGGAACTCAGGAGACCTAAGAATGAGCACTGCCAAGATCGTCGCCGCCTGCGCGTTCGCCGCTGGCCTTGCCGCGTGCGGCACCACTCAGGGCGATCGCGCCCTCTCCGGCGCGATGGTCGGCGCGGGCACCGGCGTGGTCGTCGGCCCAATCGGCGCTGGCGTCGGCGCGGTCGCGGGCGCGGTCACCGGCTACGTGACCGACCGGGACGACGTCTATCTCGGCCGCCCGGTCTGGAAGACCAACCACAAGTAAGCATCCGGTTTGCTTTGGCCCGCGGCGCTCCGTAAAGACCGCCGCGGCGCCCGTCTGTGCTGCGGGTCTGCCTCCGGAGGCGACCGCAATGGCCGCGCTTGAATTTACCCGCCGGTACGCGATGGCGCACCGGCTGCTCGCCGATCCGCACTCCAAGTGCGCGACGCCCCACGGCCACAACGAGCACGTCCAAGTCACGCTCGCGCCTGCCGCCTCGTTCCGCTTCGGCGGCTCGAACGCGCTCGCGGCGTTCGAAGACGTGAAATCGCGTTGGCACGGCTGGATCGACGGCCACGTCGATCACGCGCTCCAGCTCAACAGCGCCGATCCGCTGATCGCGTTCTTCCGCGACCACGAGCCCGAGCGCCTCGCGCGCATCATGACTTTCGAGGGCGACCCGACCACCGAGGCGCTCGCGGCTGTGTTCTGGCTGAAGCTCGACGCCTTCCTGCGCGCGAGTGAGCTGCCCTTCTCCGTGAGTTCCGTGCGCGTCGAAGAAACGCCGACCAACGCCGTCGTCCTCACCCGCGACAGCTTCGATCCGGGCAATTGCGGCCTGCCCGCCGCCGCCTGGCCCCGCCGCGCCGACGACAGCATCAACGATTTCTGATCGGCTGAACCGCGCCAACGGATTGTTTATCGACAAGAATCCCTGTCACTCGTGGCGTACTCGGGCTGTGAGATGGCGATTACTCTACACCGGAGCCGCACGGGCGATTTTCAGATCGTCCGGTTCGCAGGCCGGCTAACGTTCGAGGGCTTGGCGCCGCTCGGAAAGCTGCACAAGGCGCTGCCGGGCCTCGCCGCCGCCGACGTCGTCCATATCGTCGATGACAACGCCGATCTCTCGATGCTCACGACCGCGCATATGGACCAGATCCGCGCCTTCTACACCGAGCTGCTCGGGAGCATGGAGTTTTACATGGTCCGCCGCGCCGCTTGGGTTTGCCCCGGGCCGGCGCGCGCGATGATCGGCTACCTGCTCGCCGGGCGGAACTCGCGTGACGGCCTCGGCACGGAGGTTCGTCTCACGGCGGACCTACCGAGCATCGCGCCGCTGTTTTCCGAAGAAGAGGTCAAGTCCGTCATCGATGGGGCGAGCTTCACCGAAATCCTGCGGATCAACTAGGGCGACTACTCACGCATCGCGAATGGCGCGCTTCGCCAGTTCGCGACGCCCCAGCCCATGTTCACGCAATCGGGCGCGCGCGGCGCACAGGACCTGCGCACCCTCGCGCCATGATCAAGCACCTCCTCTTTCTCATCACGCTCCCGTTCATCGCCCTCGGCGCCGCCCTCGCGTGGCCGATGTCGAACCCGCCGCCGCTCGCCTCGGTCACCGACGCGATCCGCGCCGCGCCGCGCGTCGCACAGCCGGAGGTGCAAACCTTCGCCGCGCGGGACGGGACCAACCTCGCTTTCCGCGCTTTCCCCGTACCTGAGCCGCGCGCCATCGCCGTGCTCATCCACGGATCGGCTGGCTCGAGCCGCGATATGGCGGCGCTCGGGCACGCGCTCGCCGCCGACGGCGTCACCGCCTACGCCCTCGACATTCGCGGCCAGGGCCAATCGGGCGAACGCGGCGACATCGCTTACATCGGCCAGCAGGAGGACGACGCGGCCGACTTCCTCGCCCACATCGCCAATCAAGCGCCCGCAGCGCCGCGCATTCTGATCGGCCATTCCTCCGGCGGCGGTTTCGCGCTGAAACTCGCCGCCTCCCCTCAAGGCGCGCCCTTCGCGCGCACGATCCTGATCGCGCCCTACCTTGGGCACGCCGCGCCTACGACGCGCCCCGGCAACGGCGAATGGGCGCGCCCGAACATCCCGCGCATCGTCGCGCTCTCGATCCTCGACCGCGCGCACATAACTGCGCTGCAAGGCATGCCCGTGCTCGCCTTCGCCGCCGGCCAAAACGAAAACGTCACCCGCGCTTGGAGCTTCCGCATGATGACGGGCTTTGCCGCGCACGAAGACTTCGCCGCCGACATCCGCGCCGCCCGCGCGCCGCTCACCGTGATCGCCGGCGCAGACGATGCGCTCATGTACGCCGATCGCTACGCCGCAACGTTCCACGCCACGAATCCAAACGTCACCGTGCGCGTCCTCCCCGGCGTCGACCACATCAGCGCCATCAGCGCGCCGACCGCGCTCGCCGCCATCGTCGAAGCGACACGCACGTAAATCCCCCTCCCCCTTGGGGGAGGGGCCGGGGTGGGGGGCCTTCAGGGGCCGCAACGCCGCAGAAATGAATCGCGACGCTACGTTCAAACGAAGCGGCGGCGGAACGCCCCCTCACCCTGCCCTCTCCCCAAGGGGAGAGGGTGAATGATCAGCTCATCTTGTACTTCACCGGCAGCGACTTCAGCCCGCTCACGAAGTTCGCGCGCGTGTTGCGCGGCGTGCCGTTGAGCTCGATCTCCTGCAGCCGCGGCAGCAGTTCTTGAAACAGGATACGCATCTCCATGCGCGCCAGGTGCATGCCCAAGCACAGATGCGCGCCATGGCCGAACGCGACTTGCTTTTGCACTGGCCGGTCGACGCGGAACGAGAACGGCGCGTCGAACACCTCCTCGTCGCGATTGCCCGACCAATAGAACAGGCACAGCCCATCGCCAGCTTTGATCGTCTTGCCGCGCAGCTCGTAATCTTCCATCGCCGTGCGCATGAAGTGCTTCACTGGCGTCACCCAGCGCACCATTTCCTCAACCGCGTTCGGGAGCAACGACAGATCGCCCTTGAGTTTGGCCATCTGCTCAGGGTTCTGGATCAGCTGACGCAATCCGCCCGCCACGGTCGATGACGTCGTGTCGTGCCCGGCGGTGGCGACGATCACGTAATAAGAAAGCTGCTGCATCGGATCGAGCGGCGCCCCGTCGATCTGCCCGTTCGCGATGATCGTGGAGAGATCGTCGCGCGGGTTCTTCTTACGGTCTTCCGTGATCGCGCCGAAGTACTGAAACAGCACCTGCGCCGTCTGCATCAGATCGACGCCGCGCGTATCGCCCGCCCCCGCCACCGGCGCGTCCTCGACGAAATCGCGGCTGCGCTCGCTCTCAGCGACGACATCCGGATCGCCCGATCCGAAAATCTCCTGCGTGAGCTTCAGCATGAACGGCTCGTCCTCTTCCGGGACGCCGAGGATTTCCATGATCACATGCAGCGGATACCAAACCGCGACTTCCTTCACGAAGTCGCATTCCCCGCCGAGCGCGGCCATGCGATCGACGTGCTTCTTCGCGATCTCTTGAATGCGCGCTTCGAGCTTCTTCAGGTTCGGCGGCATGAACCAGCCCTGCGTCAGCCCGCGCAATTTCATGTGCACCGGATCGTCGAGATCGACGAGCGTGCGAAACAGATGCGTGTCGCCCGTCATCGCCTTGATCGCGTTCTCGCCGTCGATCGTACCGAGATAGGTGCGGAGGCGATTGACGAAGATGTCGCTCCGCTTCTCGACCTCGAGAATGTCCGCGTGTTTCGTGATCGCCCAGAACGGGCGGAAGCCCTGCGGCTTCATCAGCCGCACCGGATCGTCCCGGCGCAGCATCGTGTAGAGCGCGTGGATATCGTCTTCGTGCTGATAGAGTTCGGGATTGACGATCGCATCGTCCGGCGTGGCGCGCGTGAAGCCTTGGAAGCTGGTTGCGGTATCGGGCATGGCGTCCTCCAAACGCGTGTTCGTTGACGCGCACGTTAGCGCCAAACGCGGCGCCCGTCAGCGTCGCGCAACGTCAACGGCGCCAGAATCCAAGTGAGATTTTCCTTGCCGTTCGCACCGCCCGGTCCAACGTGTCGCAGCGACAAGCGGGAGAACAGAGATGGAAACGCGCACGATCGATCCGACGCCCTGGCTCAATGGCTTTGGCCTCACCCACGCCGTCGAGGTCACGGGCGGCCAGCGCACGCTCTACGTCTCCGGGCAAACCGCGAGCGACGCCAACGGCGGCCCGATGCATGCTGGCGATCTCGCCGCGCAGTTTGCGGAAGCCTGGAAAAACCTGAAGGACGCGCTCGCCGCCGCGAACATGAAGCCGGCGAACGTCGTGCGGCTCAACATGTACACGACCGACGTCGATGGGTTCATGGCCGCCGCCAGCAAGTGCATGCCGCTGCTTGCTGCAGATGGCGTCAAACCCTGCAGCACCTTGCTTGGCGTCGCGCGGCTCTATCACCCCGCGATCATGATCGAGCTTGAAGCGACGGCAGTGGCCTAGCGCATCCCGTTCGACAGGCCCGCGATCCACGGCGCCCACAGGCAGAACGCGACGGCAAGCTCGAAGAACGTCGAGCCCATGTTGAACTTGGTGCGCGTGCCGTCGCGCAGCATCGAGACCGCGCGCCCAAACGCGGAGGCGCCGTAGCCCGCGCCAAGCACGAACACCGCCCCACCCGCCGAAAGCCCGATCACGTCGCTGCCGCTGCGCAGATAAAACAAGATCAGCAGCAGAGCCGCCGCATGCGTGCCGAAGAACAAGCCGCCATAGGTCGCGCGAAACTCTGCGAAACCGCCCGGCCGCTCGGGATCGTCGCGAAGCCGCATGAACTTCGCCGCCCAGCGCGGGTTGATCAGCGCATACGCCCCCATCCCGCCCATCGCCGCGAGCGCGAGAATCGCCAAGAGCCACGAAAGACCAAGCATGCGCCCTTAACGCACGAGAGCGCGGCGAAGATCAACGGCTTAGCCGCGCGTCAGCGCAAAGCCCTCATAGTCGGCGCTCGCGGCCGCGTCGCAGGCCTGCTTGTAGAGCGGAAAGCCGCCGATATACGGCATGAACACGCGCGGTTTGCCCGGAATGTTCGCGCCCATGTACCAAGAGTTTGCCTGCGGATAGAGCGTCATGTTGGCGGCGTCGTTCACATGCGCGACCCACGCATCCTGCGCTTGCGCCGTCGCCTCGATCGCGCCGATCTGCCGCGCGCCCAGATACGCGATGCAATCCGCGATCCACTCGACGTGCTGCTCGATCGCCAGCGCCATGTTGCACAGCACGGACGGCGAGCCCGGTCCGGTCACGATGAACATGTTCGGAAAGCCCGCCACCATCAGCCCAAGATGCGCGCGCGGCCCTTCGGCCCATTGATCCTTCAACTTCACGCCGCCGCGGCCGGCAATGTCGATCTTATTGAGCGCGCCCGTCATCGCATCGAACCCGATCGCGTAGACGATCGCATCGAACGCATAGGCTTGCTTCGCCGTGCGCAGCCCGTCCGGCGTGATCGCCTGGATCGGATCGGCGCTGACATCGACGAGCGAGACGTTGTCGCGGTTGAACGTGTCGTAATAGCCGGTGTCGACGCAGAGGCGCTTGGTGAACAACGGATAGGTTTTCGGCGTCAGCAACTCCGCCGTCGCAGGATCCTTCACGATCGACTTGATTTTACCGGCCACGAACGCGGCCGCTGTGTCGTTCGCTTCCTTCGTAACGACAATATCCGCGAACGCGCCGCCAAGGCTAAATCCGCCGCGCGCCCACCGATCTTCATACGCCGCCTGCCGTTCCTCCGGCGTTGCATCGAGCGCCGAGCGCTCCTGCCCGTCGATCTGCCGGACGCCAAAGCCCTGCAGCATCGCCTCTTCGCGATAGCGCTTCCGGTTCACGCGCCAATCCGCGAGCTGCTCTTTCGTGGTCGGCGCGTTGTGCGCAGGCACGGAATAGTTTGGCGTGCGCTGGAACACCGTCACATGCGCCGCCTGCCGCGCGATCTCCGGGATCGATTGGATCGCCGACGAGCCCGTGCCGATCACGCCGACGCGCTTGCCGGTAAAATCCACGCCCTCGTGCGGCCAGGAGCTGGTGCGATAGCTCTCGCCCTTGAAGCGCTCGGCGCCGTCGAACTTCAATTCTTGCGGCACCGAGAGACACCCCGTCGCCATCACCACGAACTTGGCCGATACATCCTCGCCGGTATTCGTGCGCACGCGCCAGCGCGCCGCGCCCTCAATGAACGCTGCGCTCTCAACGCGCGTCTCTAAGCGAATGTCGCGCCGCAGATCGAACCGGTCCGCGACATGATTGAGGTAGCGCAGCAATTCCGGCTGCGACGCATAGCGCTCGGACCACTCCCACTCGTCGGCGAGCCCATCGTCGAACGTGTAGGAATATTCCTGGCTCTCGATATCGACGCGCGCGCCGGGATACCTGTTCCAGAACCACGTGCCGCCAACGCCCGCGCCCGCCTCATAGACGCGGCACGCAAGCCCCTGCCCGCGCAGCTTGTGCAGCATGTAGAGCCCGGAAAACCCCG
This sequence comes from uncultured Caulobacteraceae bacterium, assembly GCA_964642205.1. GTDB lineage: Bacteria > Pseudomonadota > Alphaproteobacteria > Caulobacterales > Aquidulcibacteraceae > JBEVOS01. Next base: position 6,925 of record CAZXNY010000009.1, on the reverse strand, counting down.
CGCCCACGATCACCGCGTCCAGCGTCTCCTGCGCCATCGGCCGCGCTCCCTTTCATTTTTGTTGGGAAAAGCAAGCCGAGCGCGGGCGCGCGAAGTCAAGTGAAGAACGAATAGCGCCCGATCATCGGCGCCGCGATCAGAAGCGTCATAGCCGCGTCGAGCGCGAGCAGGCGGACATTGAGCGCCAGCCCTTCGCGATCGACGATCACCGACAGCAAGCGTCCGAGAAACGCAAACAGCCAGCCGCCCGCGAGCAAGAACAACACATGATCGAACGAATAGGCGCTCACCGTCGCCGGGTTATGATCGAGCGCGAACGCCATCAGATAGGTGAGCTGATAGAGCACAGCGCCATGCAGCGCGAACAAGAGCCCGCCAAACGCCCGGCTCTCCCCCACGCCGCCGGACTTCTCCGGGATCGAGCCAAGCCCGATCGACAAATGCGACCCGCGCGGGCGGATCAGCATCGCAAGCCCCATGATCACGCCAAGCGTGAGACCGAGAGCGGCGAGAATGTAAGGCAGCGGCGGCATCATCGACTCCCAGCACCGACGCCCTCTCCCCTTGTGGGAGAGGGAAAGCGGCAAAACGCTTGCGCACGCACAACGCGGGTGAGGGGCGCCGGCGCGACGCAGATCGCGCTGGTGCAAACACCCCTCATCCGATCGCGCTGCGCGCGACCACCTTCTCCCACAAGGGGAGAAGGCGTGCACATATCTCGATGCGTAAAACGTGATGCAATGAGGGCAATCGACCCATCACGCGTCGCAAACTTGCGTTCATCCGCAACGCGCCGCATGACACGCGCGCACGCATGACCATCGCCCTCTACGCCTTCCTGTTCGCGCTCGTTCTCGTCACGTCGACGGTTTCTGGCGTGTTCGGCATGGCTGGCGGGCTCATCCTGATGGGCGGGCTGACGCTGGTGCTCCCCGTCTCGGCCGCGATGGTCGCGCATGGCGGCGTGCAGATCTTTTCCAACGGCTGGCGCGCCGTGCTGCACAGGAAGCACGTCGCTTGGCGCATCGTCGCGCTTTACGCGGGCGGCTCGCTGGCAGCCGCAATCGCGCTCGCCGCCGTTTCCTACGCGCCGTCCAAAGCCTGGACGTTTCTCATGATGGGCCTGGTGCCGGGCCTTGCCTGGCTTCCCAAAGGCTGGATCGAGGCCGACGCCGCACGCCCAGCTCACGCGTTCGTTTGCGGCCTCTGCGTCACCGCGCTCAATCTCATCGCCGGCGTCGCGGGCCCGCTGCTCGACGTGTTCTTCGTGCGCACGTCGCTGACGCGCCACCAGATCGTCGCCACCAAAGCCGCAACCCAAGTGCTTTCGCACGCAGCCAAGATCATCTTTTACGGCGCGCCGTTTCTTGCGGGCGGCGCCGTTGGCGCGCTGCCGCTCTGGTTCTTCGCGGTCGCAGCGCCGCTCGCCGCGCTGGGCGCCGTGATCGGCGGCATGATCCTCGATAAGATGACCGACCAGAACTTCCTCAAATACACGAAGTGGATCGTCACCGCCGTCGGCGCCTTCTATCTCGCGCAAGCGGCGTATCTCTTCGCCACAGGGCAAGGTTGATCGGGCAAGACTGATGAAACTCGAACCGCGCACGCTCGAAGATAAACACGTCCGCCTCGAGCCGATCGTCGAGGCGCATCGCGAACCGTTGCGCGCCATCTCCCGCGATCCCGCGATCTGGCGCCATTGGCCGCGCGATATGACCAATTGGGACGAAGTGTTCGATTGGCAGCTCGCCGAACACGCCGCGGGCCGCTGGTTTCTGCATGGCGTGGTCGCGAACGGCGCGTACGTGGGGCAGACCTGTTACCTCAACATGCGCCCGGCCGACTCAAGCGCCGAGATCGGCGGCACGTGGTACGCGCCCACGGCGCAGGGCGGGATGGCCAACCCCGCGTGCAAACGCCTCCTCCTCATGCACGCATTCGAGAGCGGCGCCGAACGCGTCGAGCTCAAAACCGACGCGCTCAACGCGCGCTCCCGCGCCGCGATCCTCAAAATGGGCGCAACCTTCGAAGGCATCCACCGCCACCACATGCGCCGCCCCGACGGCTCCTGGCGCGATACGGCGTGGTTCAGCGTACTGCGCGAAGAATGGCCGCGCGTGCGCGAAGGCTTGGAAGCGCGGCTCTCAAGTTAAACACGCCCTCATTCCGGGCGCGCGCAGCGCGATCCGGAACCCAGGGGCAAAGCGTGCCGACAATCTCCCGGAATGAGGGAGTTTAGTGCGATGCTTCTTCGCCCTCTTCTACCGCCAGCAAATCGCCCGGCGCACACTCCAGCGCCTCGCACACTTTCGCCAGCGTCTCGAAGCGCACGCCCTTGACCTTGCCGGTGCGCAAGAGCGAGAGGTTCGCCTCCGTTATGCCGATGCGCTCGGCCAAATCCTTGGCCTTCATCTTGCGGCGCGCGAGCATCACATCGAGCGTGACGACGATCCGCATCACACGATCGCATCGTTCTCGGCCTTGAGCGCGGCCGCTTGTTCAAGGATGCGCCCGAGCGCCACGATGAAGAGCGCAAACCCGAACAGCGCGATTGTTTCGCTGCCGAGGTCGGCCGTCACGCCGCCGCCCCGGTTCACCGTCCAGAGCACCACGTTCGGCACGATCAGCGCGTACGCGACGATCGCCCACGCAACGTCTTGCCCCGCCTCGCTCACGCGGCGCGCCGCGCGCGCCTCGAAGAAGCGGCCTTCGCTGTAGTCATCGAGCGCGCGCCGAAAATTGCGCGCCGCGAACGCAAACAGCACAAGCGGTACTGCGCGCGCTGCGTACACGCCCACAGCGCTAAGCCGTTCGCTCCATTCCCCACCGCGCACGAGCGCGACCAACGCTGGGATCACGTGGTTCACGGCGATCAAGATCGCCAGCATCACCGCGCACACGATCGCAAATACGCGCACCGTCTTCGCCAGTCCCTGAATGTCGCCAACTGACCGCGCCATCGCCCGTCTCCGTAAGTTCAGCGATATTTTCTTATCGTTTTACGATAATTTGTCAAGCGACAGCCCAAGTCCCGCACGGCCGGCGAGTTAACACTCCAATAACCGCGCCTTCGGTCTGATGGCTCAATCGGAGAATCGGCAGGAAATTTCTGCCGACTCCGAAACGACGATTGCAAGGCGACGACGCGACCATGCCGCTCATCACTCACGCGCTGCTTTATGCCGGTTACGCGATGATCGCGCTGACGACTGGGCTTGCGATGAATCAAATCGGCGGCGCCGACATGGCGTCGTCGTTCTTGAGCGGCATCGCGCTCTTTTCCGCCGCCGCGATCACGCATGGCGGCATCGCCGCTTCCGCCGCCGCCGGCAAAGTCGGCCGCATCGAAAAACGCCTCAAGACCGATATCGACCGCGTACGCGCCGCGCACCGCGAAGTGATCGCCGATATCGACGCGGTCACCGCGCGCGTCGAAACGCTCGACCGCAACGTCATGGAGCTTTCCGAGCGCCAGATGATTGCGCCGCCGCAACAGGTCGTGACCGCCGCGCCCGAAATCAAAATGCTCGATCAGATCGTCGATCGGCTCGGCCGCGCGCTCGATAGCCGGTTCGACGAGATGCGCCGCATCTCCGGGCCAGGCGGTCACGCCGCCGTGCGCGGGCCGATCGATCTGGTGCGTGAAGCGCTGGTCGAAAACCGCGTCGAGCTGCATCTCCAGCCCGTCGTCTCGCTGCCGCAGCGCCGCACGGTGTTCTACGAGGGCTTCACGCGCCTCAAGGACGAGACCGGCCGCCTCATCCTGCCGCAGGAGTTCATCCCGGTCGCCGAAACCGCCGGTTTGATGGGCGTTATCGACAACATGCTCACGTTCCGCTGCGTGCAAATCGTGCGCAAAATGATGAAGAACGACCGGCGCATCGGCATCTTCTGCAACATCACGCCGCGCGCGCTGAGTGACGAAGCGTTCTTCCCGCAATTCCTCGATTTCATGCGCGAGCACAGCGATCTCTCCGGAAGCGTGATCTTCGAAATGCCGCAGGACGCGTTCGAGCAGCGCACCTCGCTCGAAGCGCGCGCGATGGCCAAGCTCGCCGATCTCGGCTTCCGTTTCTCGATCGATCGCGTGACGCATATCGAAGTCGACCTGCCCGATCTCGAACGCGCGGGCGTGCGGTACTTCAAAGCCCCCGCGACGCTGATCGCCGATCAGCTCATCAAGCGTGGCATGCGCCCCAAGAGCGCGATCACGCGCGAAATCGCCGCCGCTGACGTCGCTGCCGTTTTCCAACGTTACGGCATCGATATCGTCGCCGAGCGCATCGAAGCCGAGCCGCAAGTGCTGGACGTTCTCGATCTCGATATCCCGTACGCGCAAGGCCACCTCTTCGGCGCGCCGCGCGCGATCAAGGAAAGCCTCGCCGAAGAAACCGCGCCGCCGCGCGATTTCCTCGAACGCCGCGGCCGCGTCGCCTAGCGCGCGCTATCGCGCCGCCAAGAATCGGCGCCTGCTGAAGCGATGCTCATCGAAGCTCTCAGCTCGTTTTCCCAACTCGCCGGCGCCGCCATCGCGCTCGCCGCCGCCGCCGTGTGCGCGCTCCGGATGCGCAAGCGCTAAGCGCGCACCCTTCCCTCCCCGCCAGGGGAGGGTGTCATGCGCAGCATGACGGGTGGGGCGGCAATTCCACGACAAGCAGGATAGCGGCGCGCAGCCGCCCCGCCCGTCAGCGCGCTTCGCGCCGCTGACACCCTCCCCTGGCGGGGAGGGAAAAGGGCGATCTATACTTTAAGTTGTAGTTTACCCGCATCACCACACCCTCCGCGTGTATCGTCACCGGAGTTCACGTCATGCACCTTGGCCGCGCCCTCGCCTCAGGCGTGATTTCCCTCGCCACGGCGGGGGCCGGCCTTCTTGCCGGCAGCTTCATGCTCTCATCGGCCGGCAACCAAAAGGGCGCGGCGACCGCGTTCCTAATCGGCGTCTTCGTTCTCGCCCTCTTCGGCGTGCCGGGCCTTCTGATCGCGCGCACCCGCGCCCGCGACAAGGAAACTGCGCGCGTCATCGCCCACATCAACGCGCATGGCGTCTCGCTCTACGAGCGCTACGTCGCGCTCATCAAGCCGAGCCGCATCGATCACGAGACCGCCGCGAATTGGCGGCGCGAGGTCGAGCGCTTCCGCCGCTCCATGCGCCCGCGCCCACGCTTCATCGGCGCCGACGCGTTCTACGAGCTCGTCACCACGCGCGTCGCCGCCATGCGAGAAGCCGCGCGCGATTGGGGCAAGCGCCGCGCCAACCCAAACGAACCCGTTTCGATCACGCTCCCGCGCATCGTCGAAAGCGAACTCAAAGCGCTGGGCTGGACGGCGAAAGCCATCAGCGGCCCGGGCCTCCTCGGCCCGCTCGTGCTCGCCAGCAAGGCCGGCGTCAAAATCGTGTTCCGCTGCGAGCGCCAGCCGCTCACCGCCGCCCGCGTCGAGCGCGCCCGCGCCTTAAAGCAGCACTACCGCGCCGACATCACCGCCATCGTCTGCGCCGGCCGCATCGAAGAAGACGCGCGCCGCGCCGCGCATGACGCCGGCCTCGTGCTTGTCGCGCCCGGTGCGCTCAAGGCAATCTATCCGCGCGCGCGCCGCATCTGGCGCACGCGGAAGGACAAGCAGCATGCAATGGCCGCAGGTGTGCGCGCTCGCGCTCAAGCTCCCGGAAGTTGAGGAATCGACGTCGTACGGCCGCCCCGCCCTCAAGGTGAAGGGCAAGGGCATCTGCTTTTCGAACAACCCGGAAGATGTCGTCTTCCAACTCGAGAACGTCGACGAACAGCAATTCCTCTTAGAGACGCAGCCGGACGTCTACTACATCACCGATCACTACATCGGCTGGCCCGCGATCCGCGCGCGTTTGAAAAAGCTCACCGCCGCCGAATGCGATCTGCGCTTGAAGCGCGCGTGGTTCATCAAAGCGCCAAAAGCCGTGCAGAAGAAACACGCTGGCGACGCATCGCTCGCGCTCAACGCCGCGCCGGTAAAGAAGGCGGCGAAGAAAGCGCCCGCGAAGAAAGCCGCACCGAAGAAGTCGCCCGTGAAAAAGAAAACCGCCGCGAAGAAGAAGCGCTAGGCTGGCTTCACCTTCTGATCGGCCGTATCGAACACGCCTCGGCCCGGCACGTGATTCACTTCAAGCCGCACGCCATCGGGATCTTCAAACAGGATCGAATAATAGCCGGGCGCAAAGCCATCCTCTTGCGGGCCGTGCACGATCGTCGCGCCGATCTCCTGCACGAACGCGAACGCCTTATCGACGTCCTCGCGTGAGCGCGCTCGGAAGCACACGTGATGCAGTCCCACGCGCCGCTGCACGAACTTCTCGCCCTCATGCGCCGCATCCGGCGGGCTGATCGCCACGCCCGTGCGCGCGCCGACGCAATAGTAGAACACCGGCGCATCCAGCACCGGCGTCAGCCCCAGAAACGGCAGCAGCTTCTCGTAGAACGCCTTCGCCTCCGGAAAGCGCCCCGCCGTGATCTGGATATGCGCGATCCCGTTGATCTCGATCATGCCCGCCTCCTTTGCTCCGTTCTCAAGCATGGCGCCCCCTCCCCTAGAGGGGGAGGGGGTAAGGGGGAGGGGTGAGAGCACAACGCTCGTAATTTCATGTGCTGACGGTTCGGCGTGAAGTGATCTGCACACAGCGCAGTCACCCCACCCCCTGCCCCCTCCCCCTCCCCCTCTAGGGGGGGGCGTTACACTTGACATACCACGCCCCAATATGTAGATTGGGGTCATGGCCAAGTCTGTTCTCTCCTCCGCCCATTTCCAGAACGAAGAAGCCGCGCTCGAATACATCGAGACGCGCCTTTGGCCGAACGGCCCGGTGTGCCCCAAGTGCGGCGCCACGTCAGAGCAGATCGGCGCGCTGAAGGGCGAGACGACGCGGCTTGGCTTGCGCAAGTGCTACGCGTGC
>CAZXNY010000008.1:0-19718 GCA_964642205.1 uncultured Caulobacteraceae bacterium | reverse complement strand
ACCGCCGCCGCCCGGCCCGCCGCCTTGAAACGCATTCTGCATCTGCGCGCGGATCACGGCGCCGGGGATCTGCCCGAGCTTCTGATTGAGTTCGCGCTCGACCTCGAGGCCGGAGCGATGCCGCTCCTCCCACGGCGCCAAAAATACGCGCGCCATGCCGCTCGAAAACCGCTGCGTGCCCTGATCGCCGAAGCCTGGCGCCACCACCATCGCGCGCGCGATTTCGCCGGTCTCGACGTAGCTCATCAGCACGTCTTCGACCTGCCCCATGACGCGGCTTGTGTATTCGAAGCCCGAACCTTCCGGCGCCTGCACATTGACCATGAGGTTGCCGCGGTCTTCCGGCGGCGCGAGTTCCGATGACAGCGACATGAAGAGGAAGCCGCCGCCGAGCACGACAACACTGAAAAGCGCAAACACCGGACGCTTGGCGTCGAGCGCCGCCTCAAGCGACGTGCGGTACGAGCTGCGCACTTTGTTGAGCAAGCCCTCGACGAAGTGGTGCAGCTTGGTTTCCTGCCGCGCCGGGCGGAGCAGCTTTGAGCACATCATGGGCGAGAGCGAGAGCGCGCAGAACGCCGAAATCACGATGACGCCCGCAACCGTGATCGCAAGCTCGATGAAGAGCCGCCCGATATACCCGCCGACAAACACGAGCGGCAGGAAGACCGCAACGAGCACCGCCGTCGTCGACACGATCGCGAAGAACACCTGGCGCGTTCCCCTGAGCGCCGCCATCGTTGGCGGCTCCCCGAGCGTGTCGATCCTTCGCTGCGCGTTCTCCAAGACGACAATGGAATCGTCGACGACCAGACCGATCGCCAGCACGAGCGCCATCAGAGTCAGCAAATTGATCGTGAACCCGAACACGGCGAGCACGGCGAACGCGCCAATCAAGCACACCGGGATCACCGCAGCGGGAATGAACGCCGCGCGCCAAGATCCGAGGAAGAGGTAGATCACGAGGATGACGAGCGCGGATGCTTCGAGAAGCGTTTGCCCCACCCGCTGAATCGCCCGGTCGATGAACACAGTGGAATCGTACGTCACCGTGATCGCCGTGCCCGGCGGCAGGTTTCGCCCAAGCTCCGCCGCCCGCGCCTTCACCGCCCGGCCGACATCGAGCGCGTTCGATTGCGACTGGCGCACGATACCGAGACCGACTTGATCAACCCCGTTCGCACGGAACAGCCTGCGGGTTTCCTCTGGCGCCATCTCGATCCGTGACACATCGCCGAGCCGCACCACAGCAGCGCCCGTGGTGCTGGGCGTCCGCAGCGGCAGGCGCGCGAACTCTTCCGGCGTCTGGAACGCGCGGGCGATCCGCACCTGATAGTCGCGCTCCACGCTTTGCACGTAGCCAGCGGGCAGTTCGACGTTCTGCGCCCGCAGCGCGGCCTCGACATCGTCCACCGTCAGCCCACGCGCCGCGAGCGCGTTAGTGTCGATCCAGATGCGCAACGCCGCGCGCGCCGAGCCGACATTCACGCTCGCCACGCCGTTGATGACCGAAAGCTGGTCGACGATGTACCGCTCCGCGTAGTCGGAGAGCGTCACCGGATCGAGCGTCGTCGATGTAAGACTTAGCCAGATGATCGGATCGGCGTCGGCGTCGGCTTTGCGGATGATCGGCTCATCGACATCGAGCGGCAATTGTTGGCGCGCGCGCGACACCGCATTGCGCACGTCGTTCGCGGCCGCCTCGAGATCGCGGCCAAGGTTGAACTCGATGTTGACCGAAGCACGGCCGTCCCGGCTGTTGCCGGAAATCGCATCGATGCCTTCGATCCCAGAGAGCTGATCCTCGATGACGCGGGTGACCTGCGTCTCGACGACCTGTGCCGACGCGCCGCGATACGAGACGTCCACGGACACGACCGGGCGATCGACGTCCGGCAGTTCGCGCAATGGCAGACGCGAAAAGGAGACGAGGCCGAACGCGATGATGATGAGCGAAAACACCGTCGCGAGGACGGGCCGGCGTACCGAGAGATCGGAGAGCGTCACCGCGCCTCAGCCCGGCCGCGCCGGCGCTTGCGCGCTTTGCGGGCCGCGCCCGCGGATTTCGCCGCCAGGCGCTTGGCCATTTGGCGCGCCCGGTTCGGCCACGCGCACCGGGGCGTCGGGCCGCACGCGAGTCACGCCCTCCGTTATGACCCGGTCTCCCGCCGCAAGCCCATCGACAATTTCGACGAGGCCGCCGGTGCGCTGCCCCGTGCGCACTGTGCGGCGTTGCGCTATCTGACGCCCGCCTTCACCGGCCGCGACGACGTACACGTAAGCGCCCGTCGCATCATCGACGACCGCCGGTTCCGGCGCCGCCAGCGCCTCACGCGGGTTGGACTGCACGATCACCGTCATCAGCATGCCCGGCCGCAGGCGCTCGCGCGGATTAGGCAAGATCGCGCGCACGCGCATTGTGCGCGTTTCGGCGGAGACGCGGCTATCGACTTGCGCGATACGGCCAGTGAATTCCTCATTGGCGAACGCGGCCGTCCGCGCCGTGATCGGCACGCCCGCGCGCAGATTGGCGATCCGCGATTCCGGCACATCGAAGTCGAGCTTGATCTCGCTCAGGTCATCGAGCGTGCCAATTTGTTCGCCCGGCCGCACCAATTGACCGGGACTCGCGAGCCGCAATCCCATCACCCCGCTAAACGGGGCGCGGATGATCCGGTCGTCGACACGCGAACGCCCGGCATCGACACGAGCCTGCGCAGCGTGGGCCGCAGCCTCTGTCGCTTCTAGACGGGCGCGCGGCGCGAACCCGCGTTCGGCCAGCGCCTGAAAGCGGCGATATTCTTCTTGCGCGGCGGCGTTCGCCGCGACCGCTTCGGCGAGGTCGGCTGCCTGCTCCACGTTGGAAAGTTCGACCAAGACTTGGCCGCGTCGCACGCGCTGGCCGCTCTCGAAGCGGAGTGCGCGAATAACGTCCTGAACCTTGGGCGTAATGACGATGCTCTCGCGCGCCTGCGCGCTGCCGAGCGCCTGGATCGCGTCGGTGAACGTGCTCGGCGCCACAACCGCCACCTGCACCGCCACCATGTCCCCGCCGGGGCCGCCGCCCTGCTTGCCGCCAGGCGGGCCGCCTTGCTTGCCGGACGCCATCGCGGGCGCGCCGCTGGCGTCGCCGCTCGGCCAGACGCTCTTGATCAGGACAACAGCGGCCATCACCGCGAGCACGGCCGTCACGACCGCCGCGAATCCGTAGCGCCGGATTAGCCCTGGCATACTGTAACTGTCCCTACTTTCGACGAAGCGGTATGGGCCGCGCCGCGCCCCAAGTCCAGGCGCGCGCCTGCGCCGGAAAGGCCCAGGCGGGGCTTACCGCCAATGTATGACGCACTTTTGTCAGCGCCGAATGAACTGGCCGTGTTCAGTCGCGCGGCCGGCCCCAGAACGCCACCACCAGGGCGGGCTCGGCATCCTCGCCATCGAGCCGCACACGCACGCCCAGCTGTACGCCTGATCCGCGCTCGGAAAACCGGACCAGGGAAAACTGCGCCTTCACCGCCGCCTCGCGGCCCTCCGGCGCAAACACGAACGTTTCAGCCATCCCAAGCCAGCGCGGCGCCGGCCGATACCCAAGCGTCAGATCGACACGGCCAGCGGGACAGCCGCCATCATGGACGCGCGCGGCTGTTTCGGCATTCAGGAAGCCGCGCCCGCTGGCGAAGGACATGCCGCCCAAAGCGCGGATCTCTCCGGCGCCCTCGCCGCATCCTAAATCGGGATCGGAACGCCAGACTGCGCTCGCTTGCACCGCGACCGCTGCATTCGACGTGCGTAACAGCGCCGCCTTCACGCCGCCCTCGACCTCGGCGCGCCAGCCCTCGTCGCCGACGGTCTCACCGTTTTCGATCCAGGGACGCGCCACCAGGGACACGCGCTCCGCGACCGGCGCTTCAAGGTAGAGCTGGCTTTCGAGAACCGGCGCCTCGTCCCGCGCGCCGAGTACTTCAGTTTGAATTGCCTGACCGCCCTCAGGCGCAATCCACGCGCCTGCTTCGGCGCGCCCCGCGGCAAGCGCCAGCAGTCCCAGCCCCAACCCCGCCTTCCAACTTCCGCGCATAGCGGCCCCGCCGTTCGCGCTATTGGCGCACGGCGTTTCCGCTACGCAAGCGAAACGAGAACTTTAGGCGTCGTAGCCGGGAGATTCCTTATCCAGGCGCCGCAACAGGCCCGGCCATGCAAGGCCGCCCGTTGCGCCCGGCCCGCGCGTGACTTGTCCGCGGACGGTTTCCTGCGCCTCGTCCGGCGCGTGCAGCACCCGGTCGCGGCCAGCCGAGAGCGCCAACACTTGCTGCATGCAAGCGCGCTCCAAATAGAACATCGCCATGAACGCTTGCGCGGCGTTGCCGCCGACGGCGAGCGTGCCGTGATTGCGGAGCAGCATCAGGTTCTTGTCGCCGAGGTCGCGCACCAGCCGCTCGCGTTCGTCGAGATCGAGCGCGATGCCCTCATAGTCGTGATAAGCGAGCGTCGGCAGCACGATCAGCGCATGTTGGCTGAGCGGCAAAAGCCCTTCTTTTTGGGCCGAAACTGCAACGCCTTGATCCGTGTGCAGGTGGATCACGCAATGCGCGTCTTCGCGCGCAGCATGCACCGCAGAGTGAATCGTGAAGCCCGCCGGATTGATGAAGTAGCTCGTCGGCGAGACGATCTCGCCTTCCAGATCGACCTTCACAAGCGACGACGCCGTGATCTCGCTGAACAGCATTCCGTATGGGTTGATCAGGAAGTGATGCTCCGGCCCCGGCACGCGCGCCGAGATATGGGTGAAGATCATGTCGTCCCAACCATAGAGCGCGACCAGGCGATAGACCGCCGCGAGATCGACCCGCGCCTGCCATTCCTCCGCGCTCACGCGGCTCTTTACAGAGGTGCTTGCGTCGTCGGCCATGACCGGGCTCCCTTCGTTTTTGGGTATTGGTGGAAGTTTAAGGCGCGCCGGGCCATTTATCAAAGGCCCGTTTCCGGGCCCCGCCGAAGGACCCGCCCGCTGCCATGAAGATCGCCTTCACCTCGAGCGCGCGCCCGGAGGCTCAGGAAGCGCTCCGGCGCCTCCGGCACATCTATGGCGAGGCCGGGGAAGCCGATGCGGACGTGATCGTGGCCCTCGGGGGAGACGGCGCTGTGCTCGATGCGCTCCGCCGCCGCCTGACCGACAAAAAGCCCGTCTACGGCATGAACCGCGGCACCATCGGCTTTCTGATGAACGAGTACCGCGAGGAGGATTTGGAAGCCCGGCTTGAGAAAGCCGAGCCCGTCCGCATCCGCCCGATCGTCGCCCACGCTGTCACAACCGACGGCAAAGAAATCATCGCCCGCGCGATCAACGAAGTTTCGCTGCTCCGGCAAACCGCCCAGACAGCGCGCCTGCGCATCCTGGTCGATGGCGCCGAACGCATCCCCGAGCTCTTCTGCGACGGCGCGCTGGTGGCGACGCCCGCCGGCTCCACCGCGTACAACCTATCCGCCCACGGACCCATCCTGCCGATCCAAGCGCGCCTTCTGGCGCTGACGCCGATCAGCGCGTTTCGCCCTCGCCGCTGGCGCGGCGCGCTCCTGCCGCACAGCGCCAAGGTGCGCATCGAAGTGCTCGAGGCCGAGCGGCGCCCGGTAAGTGCAGCGGCCGACAATCAGGAAATCCGCGACATCCGCGCCGTCGATGTCGAGGAGGACAGCGGCGTCTCGCTGACCATGCTGTTCGACGAGGGCCACGCACTCGACGAGCGCATCCTGCGCGAGCAGTTCAGCGTGTAGCTTCGTCAACGAAATATTGACGCCCCGAGACGAAGGTCCGCGCGGGGATCGCAGCACCATGTCCGCAGCACCGTTCCGCCGCGCTGGCTCAAAACCGTCACTCTTTGACGAGGCTGCGGTGGCGCGCGCCGAAGGCGCGCTCAAAGCGCTCAGCGGACACTTTCAGGGCTGGCTTGAGGAAGAGGTCCTAAAGGTTCACGACGCGCGGGTCGCGGCGCGCGGCGACAATTGGTCTGACGCCAGCCTCGACGCACTGCTCGCCGCTGCACACGATGTGAAGGGTCTTGGCGCGACCTACGACTATCCGTTCGCAACACGTGCAGCCGCTTCACTCTGCCGCTTGATCGAAACCGCCGAAGGCAAAGCCGCCGCACGGCGCGAGCCGCACCTCATCGAAGCGCATGTCGATGCGCTCCGCGCCTCCGCCCGCGACAAGATACGCACGCCGGAGCACCCTGTGGGCAAAGCGCTGCTTGCTGCTCTCGAAGGCCGTGTCGAAGAACTCGGCGTTGCGCCCACCTAAGGACGGTTGCCGTCCAGCGGCTCGGTGGTCACCGAATAGCCCGCCTCTTCCGGAATGTTCAGCATTTGCACGCCATCGACGCGCGTGATGCGCGGCAACACCTCTATGATCTTGCGTGCGCGCGACGCCGCGATCGCGCCGGCCGATGAATCCGATCGCCCAAGCAGCTCAAGATTCAGGCGCGTCGGAAAAATGATCGTGCGCTTCTTGGCGCGCATGTCGGCGAGCGCTTGCTCGGGCGTGATCCAACACGCATCGACCGTCTCTGAGCCATCGCACAACGCTTCCTGCGCTTCCGGCGCCTCGGCAATGTAGAACCGCGTGTCGAACCGCTTGGGCAGTCCCTCGGGCGTGATCCAGTGCGCATAGAACGTGAGCGCATCGAGCGCGAGCACGAGCTTTGCCGCTGCAATCGCGTCGAGAAAACTCGCCTTGCCCGCAGCAACCTCGTCGCGAATGGCGAAGACGTCCGCGAAATCATTTGGCGCCGCAAACGGCTTGCCGGCCCCGCGCGCGGATGCGCGCCGTGCGAGCAGCAGGCCAGACTCTTCGAACGCCTCACGGATCGCGGCAATCTGATAGGCGCGATCCGCAGCGCCAGCGTCGCCGTCGCAATGCTCAGCCCACCGCGGGTCGGAATCCTCCGCCGCGACCTTGCCGCCCGGAAACACCAACGCGCCGGAAGCAAAGTCGATCTGGTGATGGCGCTGCACCATAAGCACCTCGAGCGCAGGCGCGTCGCGGACCATCAGAATTGTCGATGCCGGCGCCAGCGGTCGTGCTTCGCTCATGGGTCGCTCCCTCGTTCATCGCGCGTTTGCTTCTATTGACGTGGCGTTCACCAAAGACCCCCGCCCGTTTCTTAACCGCGCTCGGCTACACCCTGACGCCTAGGTTCGGTTCTGTCGATGACGGTCATTCCCTTTCCCCGTGCGCCCATCCAGCGCGAGCCGGTCAGCTTCACGCTCGGCGCGCGCTACGATCTGCGGCTCGGCGCGCCCGTGTGCGGCGTCGTGCGCCCGCTTGGCGATGACGCGAATGGCTTTTCAGCGCTCGCGCGCCTGTTGCGCGCCGCGCGCATGACGTGGCGCCAACAATCCGCCATCGGCCAAGTCTCGCTCGTCCTCAGCGATGATCTCGCGGAGTATGACGCAGAGCTCCTGGAAGCGTCCGCGATGGAAGCGGGCTGCACCAAGTCGGCTCTGACATTCGAGTTTCAAGAGGAAGCGATCATCGCGGCAGGCCCCGCCCTCGCCGAGGCGCTGCGCGCGCGCGGTTGGGGCGTCGCGCTGCGGGGCGATAGCGCGTGCCCCCTGCCGTTCGGCTCGAAGGCGCGCGGGCTCTATACGGAACTGGTGCTGGACGCGACCGACCTCGACGATCCGTTTCTCGGGCTCGATGTTCGCGACCGTGCGCCGCTCTCGCGCCGCCTGCTCGCCGCGAAGGAAGCCGGCATGGTGCTGAGCGCCGAACACATTCGCACCACGGCGCAAGCAAAGCTTCTGGCGATGGCGGGTTTTGACCGCGGCTGCGGCCCGTACGCGGATCGCGACTAGAGCGCAGCCGCGAGCGGTTGCGGCGCGCCAACCGCGTCGAGCTTATCCAGCAGATAGTCGAGATCGTCCTTCGGGATGCTCTGGAAGAGTGTTAGCGAACGCTCCAGCATGCGCGCGCGGAACTTGACCCGGTCTTCCTCGACGCCTTCGCGCTCGATCTGGTGATAGATATCGACCGCCGCACGGAACGGCGCGAACAAGCGCGGCGGCAAGCCGGCGCGGTCGAACGCGGCCTTCAGGCCAAGCGGCCCGCTATCGTGGATCATCAACCAAATGCGCTGATGCGTAACGCCCGCAAGCTCCGCCATCGCGTGCTCGACGAACACCATCTGCCCCATGCACACGCCGCGCATCAGCAGCGACGGCGTTAGGCGTCCGTGAAGATTAAGCTGCGTGACGAACGTGCCGAGGTCGCGCTGCCGCGCGGCCTGCTCGACGATGTCCATCGTAGCGCGTTCGCGCGAGCCCATCGCCAGTTCAATGGCCAATTGCGGCGGAAGCTCGTGGTTGTTTACCAGGTGATCGAACAGCTCGCCCGTCACGATCGACACGAGCTTTTCCGTGATCGCCACCGGCAGAACGTTGCGGCGGACCATGGCCGCGGTGACCGTGGAGACGCCCTCGAAGCGATCGAGCGCGCCTTCTAGGCCGTGAATGTCGAATTGCGCGTTGTCGTTCGCGAGCGCGCGCTCAACCACCGGAGCGGGCGAAAATTCCGCGATCGCACCCGTCACGATCACCGAGAGTTTCTCACGGCTCGCGACCGCCATCTGTTTGGTCGGCGGGCTGGCGCAAATGATCTCGACCAGATCGGCATCCGTCAGTGCCGGCGAATTGAGGATCACCGGCAGCGCCACGCTATCGATGTCATGCGCCAGCTTCGCGGCGATCTCGCGTGGCAGCTTGGGCGAATTCTTCAGCGCAACAGAAAGCGCGCGCCGCACGAGCACGGCGGCATCCTGCGCCATCACGCGCATGATCTCTTCAGCGTAAGCGCGCTCCTCGGGCGTGATCTCCGAGTCTTCGATGCAGCGGCAAATCTTGTGCGCGGCCTGGGCGCGATCTTCCTCGGTCACGCCCTTCACCAGGAGGCGGATGTCGGCGTCGGTGAGCCTCGACCGCATGGTGACGATAGACATGGAATGTCGTTCCGGCGCCCTAACAGTTTGGGCAGGCTTGCGCCGAGACTTGCGTCAGCCGATTAAGAAATCCTTGCTGTACCGCAACTTCAGCTTGCGGACGGCCCGATTTGGGCAGGGATTTTGCGCGATGCTGGAAGGCCTCAAGGTCGTCGAATACGCCACCTACATCGCCGCGCCAGGCGCTGGCGGCATGATGGCCGATTGGGGCGCAGACGTCGTTAAGATCGAAAGCCCCGCCGGCGATCCGATGCGGTTCTTCTTCGACTCGATTGCGACCGAGACAGCGATCAACCCCTGCTTCGAACTCGATAACCGCGGCAAGCGGGCCATCGTGCTGGACACGACAAAACCGGAAGCGCTCGAAGCGTTGCTCAAGCTCATCGATGGCGCCGACGTGTTCCTCACCAATCTGCGCCCCTCGTCGTTGAAGCGCGCGGGGCTCGACTATGAGACGCTCGCCAAGCGCCGCCCCGATCTCATCTACGCCAGCGTCACCGGATACGGGCTGCAAGGCGCGGAAGCGGACCGCGCTGGCTTCGATATCGCGGCATTCTGGGCGCGCTCGGGCGTGCAGGCGCTGTTCACGCCAAAAGACTCAGAGCCCTTCCCGCTCCGCACCGGCTTCGGCGATCACACCACTTCGATCGCAACCGCCGCCGGCATTTTGGCCGCGCTCTACGAGCGGAGCAAAACCGGCAAAGGCCGCCTCGTTGAAGCGTCGCTCGTGCGCGCCGCCAATTACGTGCTCGGCTCCGACGTCGGCATCCAGCATGTGTTCGGCAAAGTTGCGTCCACGCGCTCACGCGTCGCGCAGGTCTCCCCGCTGCAAAACTACTTCAAGACGAAGGACGGCCGCTGGGTGTGCCTCGTCTCGCGCCAAGGCGGGCGCGATTGGGAGCAAGTGTGCAAAGCCGTCCGCCGGCCGGACCTGTTCGCCGATCCGCGCTTCAAGTCCGCGCGCGGCCGGCGCGACAACGCCGTCGACCTTGTCGCCGCGCTCGACGAAGCGTTCGGCGCGCTGACGCTAGAAGAAGCCGGCGCCGGATTGGATGAAGCCGACATCGTGTGGGCGCCGCTGCAAACGCCCGCGCAAGCCGCCAAAGACGAACAATTGTTGGCGTCCGGTTCCACGGTCGATGTGCCGCTCGCGCGCGGCGGCTCGTTCAAGAGCCCCGCATCACCGGTGCGTTTTCCTGGCGCTGACGATGGCCCGAAGGGCCCAACGCCGCGTCAGGGCGAACACACGCGCGCCGTCCTAGCCGAACTCGGTTACTCGCATGAACAGATCGACGCTATGATCGCCGCCGGTGCGGCGCAGCAAGTCTAGATGTCGCTGCCACGCTGCGCGCGCGCATACGCATTGAGCGCCTGAAGCGGATCGCTCTGCCTGTCGTCGTCGCCGCCGCGCAGCAACGGCAACAGCGCGATCGCAAACAGCGCCTGCGCGAGCGCAGGCGACATCTCTCCGGCATAACGCGTCTCGCCCTGAGCTGTACTCTGCGGCGCGCTCATCGCCGCATCCGCATCGATCGAGAGCCGGTTGAGCAACGCTTGTGCGCTCACCGGCGAACCGTTCGCGTAGAAGAGCCCGCGATTGGCCGCCGCTTCGGCCGGGAAGATCGCCGCCGCGCTCGATGCGCCCTCCTGCGCCGCGTTGATCAAGCGCGCAGCGCCCGCTGGGCCCATAACGTGCGCCGCGTACAATTCCCCGGCGCTGGGCGCCCGCCCAAGACGTGACGCCAAATGCCGGGCGTTTTCGCGCGCAAGCTCGCCCGCCATGCGTGCGCTCGCGTCGGGATCGTTCCGCAACGACAGGATTTCCGCACGCGCCGCCGGATCGGCGACATGCGCGCGTCCGTTGCGCACGCCGATCTGCTCGGCGTACGCGCCCAGTCCATGATCTGCGCCATGCCGGCGCACCATGTCGAGCCAAGTGCTTTCAATGAACTGAAAAAGCCCGGTCGCGGATGACGTCCCCGCCCGCGCCGTGGGGTTCAGCGCGCTTTCCCGTCGCGCCGTCTCCACCAGCAGCGAAAAATCGACGCCCGTCGCCGCCGCCGCGCGCTGGATCGCGGCGTGCACATGGGCGTGGCGGGAGGGCTGAACCGGATCGGCCATCGCCGCACCGGAAGCGCGTTCGGTAAACGCGCCGTTAACTTTCGTTTCACTCGATTGGCGGCGCCATCGCATCGACGAGCGGCTTCAACTCCGCCCACACCGCCGCAGGCTTCGTCGCCATAGCGATATGATCGAGGTCCGCACGGCGCGTCGGCCAGCCAAGCCGCAGCGCTTCATCCGCATCTGCGTCGCACGCCGCGGAAAGGCGCAGATACGCGCAGGCGATGTCAGGCATGGCGACCTGCGGCGCCGCTTCCTCGAAGAACGCCAGCGGTAAACGCGGCACGTCCGCCGCAAAGCGCGCGTAGTCGGCCTCACTCGCAAACAAGCGCCGGATCGCGCCGGGCGGCCACCACTCATGCCACGGCGCGACGCGCCCATCCTGCGCCGTTGCGCGGATGCGGTCGTTGAGCGCTGCGGGCGCCGTTTCGAACCAGGCTTTGCCGGGCGCCGGAAGCAGCGCATCGACGAAGATCGCGCCGCACGGCGCGTCCTCCGTGCTCGTCGCAGCAAGCGGCATCAGCATCCCCGCGCCGCTATGCGCGACAAGGATAGGGCGCCCATGCCCGCGCGCTGCAAGCGCGACCGCCTCGGCGCAGCGCCGATAGTAAGGCGGCCCGCCGACCATCGGATGAAGAAGAGCGTCCGTCAGCGACGGCGTGCGCGCGGCATACCCATCACGTTCGGCAAGGTCGGCCACCGCCGCCCATGTCTGCGGCGGCGCCACGGGGCTATGCACAAATATGAGCGTCGGCATCGCGCGCTCCCGTTAGTAGCTCTTCGGCAATCCCAGCACGCGCTCGGCAATGAAATTCAAGATCATCTCGCGGCTCACCGGCGCAATGCGGGCGATCATCGCTTCGCGGAAGTAGCGCTCCACAAAGTATTCCTTCGCGTAGCCCATCCCGCCATGCGCAAGCACGCTCGCCTCGCACGCGCGGAAGCCTGCTTCGGCGCCCAAGTACTTCGCCGCATTCGCTTCCGCGCCACACTCCTTGCCCGCATCGTAAAGCGCGGCCGCCTTAAACGCCATGAGGTTCGCCGCTTCGAGCTCGGCCCAGCACTTAGCGAGCGGATGCGCCACGCCCTGGTTCTGCCCAATCGGCCGGCCAAACACGACGCGCTCTTTCGCGTACTGCGCCGCACGCGCGAGCGCCGCGCGTCCAAGGCCGACGGCTTCTGCGCCGAACAGCACACGTTCGGGATTGAGCCCCGTCAGCAGAATACGAAAACCCGCGCCTTCTTCACCGATCAAATCTTCCTTCGGGACATCCAGGCCATCGATGAAGAGCGTGTTGCACTCAACGGCCTTCCTGCCCATTTTCGGTATCGGGTTCGCCTCGATCTTCGCGCGGTCGAGGTCTGTGTAGAACAGCGAAAGCCCGTCCGTCGGCCGCTTGCATTCGTTCTTGGGCGTCGTGCGCGCGATGATCAAAATTTTGTCCGCGCGTTGTGCGTTCGTCGTCCAGATTTTGCGGCCGGTGATCTGGTAGCCCGTGTTCGTGCGCACGGCTTTCGATTCAAGGCTCGACGTATCGAGCCCCGAGTTCGGCTCAGTCACCGCAAAACACGCTTTGTGCTCACCCGCGATCACCGGCGGCAGAAGGCGCGCCTTCTGCTCGGGCGTGCCGAATTTCACGATCGGCATCAGCCCGAAGATATTGAGGTGGATCGCGCTCGCGCCGGAAAATCCCGCGCCGGATTGAGACACGGTCTGCATCATCAGCGCCGCTTCGCTGAGCCCAAGCCCCGCGCCGCCAAACTCCTCCGGCATCGCGATCCCAAGCCAGCCGCCCGCCGCGACGTCATCGACGAACGCGTTCGGGAACGCGCCGCTGTCGTCCACCTTCAGCCAGTACGCGTCATCATATTTGGCGCAGATCTTTTCGATTGCGTCCTTGATGGCGGCTTGGGCTTCCGTGGGTTCGAGCGTGAGCGTCATTGCGTTTTCTCAAAGCGGTCGGGATGAAACGAAGCGGCGAGCGGATCGATCGGCCGCCCGAGCACATAAGTCGCGATGATGTCGGCGGTCACGTTGGCGAGCAACCAGCCATTTCGCCCGTGCCCTGCGGCGATGAAGCACCCTTCCGGTCCGCTCGGCCCGATCAGCGGCGCTCCGTCGGGCGACATCGGGCGCACGCCCGCCGCCGCGCTCACCTGCGCGCCCGCAAACAAGGACGGTGCAAACCGCCCCGCCGCTGCGGTGAGCATTTCAGTTTCCGCATCGGAGATCGATACATCGGCGCTGCCAGCGCGCGTCGTCGCGCCGACGATCACGCCGAACCGGGAAACCTTTGCCACGTAACAATCGTCAGCGTGCAGGTTCGGGAAATCAGGTGGCGGCTTCAGGTAGGTGAGCAGCAGACGCTGCCCCACTGCTGGCGTCACGCGTGCCAACGCCGGCGCTTGCTGAGTAAGTCCGGGCGGCGCGAAGGCGCCGCATGCCAGCACGACGGCGTCCGCGTCCAACCGCCCCGCATCGAGCGCGACGCCCGCAACGCGCCCGCCTGCCGTTTCGATCGCGCGCGCCTCCGCGCCAAACATCACCGACCCGCCGGAGCGAACGAACGCCTCCTCGAAGAAGCGATACGCGAGCCGCGCGTCGATCACGGCTTCATCGCCGATCGCAAGCGCGCCCTGCACGCGCCCAATCGGCGCCTTGTCGCGCGCAGCGTCGCCAGTAAGCAGCACCGTCGCAACGCCGGCCACGCCGAGCGCGCCCGCATGCGCTTCAAGACGCGCCATCTGCGCCGCATCTTCGGCCAGCATCAGCGCGCCGCCCGCGCGCAGAAAATTTGTATCCGCTTCCTCGGCCGGCGCTGCGTATTCGTCGCGCCAGTTGCGCAGCGCGCGCGCGCCGAATTCCATCAGCCGCGGATGCGCCGAGGGCGCGCGCAAGGCTTCGGCGTACGGCGCGAGCATGCCGGCCGCGACGGGCGTCGCGCCCCGCGCACTACGGTCACGCGGCGCGACTGAGCGTGCGTCGGCCTCGACCAGCGTCACGACACAGCCATGCAATATCAGTTGCAGCGCCGCGTAGAGTCCGATGATCCCCGCGCCGACGACGACAACACGCGGCCCAGCCCTTTCGGTGCGTCTTGGCGCCGTCACGCCACCCTCATTTCCGGCGGCCGGGCGGAGCGTGCGAAGCTTTCCGCCAACGCTTCATGCAGTTTACGCCGGAAGCTCCCCGCGCGCGGTAGCGGCGCTGGCCCAACGAGCTTCACGCCCGGCGCGCCAACAGAGACCCACAGCACCAAACCGCCACGCTCCAGCATCAAAGCCGCCACTTCCGACGTGCCGCCTGGCCCGCGTGGCGGAGAGCCGTTCCAAACGCAGAGCAACAGATCGGCGTTCTCGATCAACGCGCGCCCAACGGCCGCGTACGGCGCCGCATCTCCCTTGATCGCCGCGACCTCGTCGGCCGTCACGGGCTTCACCCGCTGCGCCGCATGGAGCAAACGATTAAAGTGGCCAATCGATTCCGCATTGCCGCCGAAATCCTCCATGTAACGCGCGGGTTCGAATGGTAGTGGCGCGACGAGCCGCCACGCGCGCGCGAGCGCGGCGTCGGCAGCGTAGCGGTCCGCGCCCTCCGCGATGGCCGATTTCAGAGTGAACCGCGCACGATCCGCGAGGATCGCGACACTCGCGTTCTCGATCTCGGCAAGGCACCGCTCGATCTCCTCGCGAATACGCGGGCGTTCGGCTTCCGGCAGTTGATTGAGGCGATGGCCGGTCACTGCGACCACCACCGGACGAGGTTTGCTCACGCGGCCCGCCATTCGGGCAGGTCAAACTTCGGATCGGGATATGCCGCGCTCACAAACCGCTTGCCCGTTGCTTCGCCGATGCGCAGCAAGAGCGAGATGTTGTCCGGGTTGCCGTTCGCGAGTTCATCGAGTGCAACGAGCGCGCGCGGGCTGATCCGTTCGCCCAAAAGCTTCTCAGGCGGCGCCGGCTGAAAACGGCGCCGCAACAGCCCAAGCCAGGTCGATTCCTCGAGATCGGAATTGTCGCCCTTCGCCGCCTTGCGCAGCTCGAGCGATGCGTCGATGCGCTGGTAGTCCAGCACGGCCTGGCCAGAAAATGGCCCGCCCGCCATATCGCGGATCTCGCTGTTCACTTCCCAACCAATGCGCGGCCTTGAGAGGGCCTGCATCAACGCGATGCCCTGTACTTGCGTGTCGTAAATCATGGCGCGGAGCGCGGCGACGGCCTTCAGGGCCGACAGCTCGAACCGGTAGCGGCTGCGCAGCGCGCGCGGGCGCCGCAGGCCCGTGCCCATCGACGTCATCATCAGATTGTTTTCGCCGGCAGCCCAACCGAGCCCGTATTGGGGCACGATCGCGGTCAGCAACAATTGTAGGCTGGGATTGTTGTTCGCGCTCACCGCGCCATCCACGAAATAGCCCGGCCGCGACGGATTGCGCTGCACGTCGAACTCGGTGGCGATCAGCACTTCATCGAAGAACGTCGGCGCCGCCGCGCTTGCGCGCACGAGATCGGCAAGCCGGTACTCGCTGTTCGGAATCGTCGAGCTGTTCGGTTGCTGTCCGAAATACGGGCTGCGCGGAGAGTTCGTCAGGACCCAAGGCGAGCCCGTGTCGATCCGCTTCATGTGAATCGAAAGGCCGGTCTTGATCGCACCGCTGTCGCCAAGCCGGATGTCGCCCAGCACCGGATCGAGCGCGGCAGTAAGTTCGCGGTGATCGTAGGCGGACTTCAGCAAATAACCGCTGCCACGCTTGCGCTTAAAGACGCGCGGCCCAAGCGTCCGATAAAGCTCGGTCATATCCGCGACGGATTTTCCAAGCGCGAGCCCGGTCGCGATGATGGCGCCCGTCGAGGTGCCGCCGATCAAATCATAGTAGTCAGAGAGCACCAGGTTCTGATTGCCTGAGCGCTGTCGCAGCTCGGCCTCGATCGCGGCGAGCATGCCGAGCGTCATGATCCCTTTCACGCCGCCGCCATCGAGCGACAGGATGCGTTTTGGCCCGCCCGGGGCGAGGTGCTGTTCTAGCGTCATCGGCATGGGTGTTCCCCCTCCCCGGGCAAGTTAGCCGCCCTCGCGCGCCAAAAGAAGGCGGCTCAGAAGAAGTGCAGCCGCTCTGGCGCAAGGCCCATATGCGCGGCCTTGAACTCCGCCGCCAAAAAAAGCCCGCCCGCGACATAGACCGCGCCGCCCAGCGCTTGGGCGCGCGCCAGCGCGGTATGGCGCGCGTCGCGCATGTGCTCAGCGACGATCACCTCCGCTTGCGGATTTGCGGCTGCGGCCATTGCCGCGATCTCAGCCGCCGCCCTGCCCTTGTGGCGCGCGGCGGCGCACACGATGACGCGAAAACCTGGCGCGAGCGCCGCGATTATCCGCTCGCACGCTTTGTCGGCCGACGCGCCACACACAAGCACGCTCGGCGCGTGCGTCGCGAGGAAGCCCTCGCGAGCGAGACGGATTGCTTCCGGCGTATGCCCAACATCGATTACCACCGGCGGCGCATGCTCGATCGTCTCGAGCCGTCCCGGCCAGCGCGTCGCCGCCAGCCCTGCGACGATCGCAGCGCGCGCTTCCTCATCCGCGACACCCGCGTCACGCAGCATCGCGTAGGAAAGCTGCGCGGCGATCGCGGTATTGGTTCGTTGATGTGGTCCGGCCAGTGGCGGCGCGAGTTGCAACGGCGCGCCGCCAAGATCGAGCGCGATGTGCGCCTCATCCACTAGGCGCCAGTCATCGACATAGCGCGGGGCGACGCCGCGCAGCGCGCAATAGGCGTCGAGCCGCGCGCGCGGCACGGTCTCGGCGCCAACCCACACGCGCCCGCCGGGCGCGGCGGCATCGAGCTTGTCGTAGGCAATTTCTTCCAACGTATCGCCAAGCAGCGCCGTGTGTTCGAGATCGAGCGAGACAAGCGTCGCATAGGGCGCGCGCACCAAACGCGTCGGGTCATAACGGCCGCCGATTCCGGCCTCCCAGACCGTGAAACCGCAACGCTGTTCGGCAAACCATGAAGCCGCGACCAAGAACAGAAACTCGAACCCGCCGACAGCGTCGCCCGGATGGTCACGCTCGTACGCGCGCGCTGCGGCCTCGGCCTTCTCCCAGTGCGCCGCCAGTGCAGCATCGTCGATCGGGTCGCCATCGATCGCGAAACGCTCGTGAATCGAAAACAAGTGCGGCGAGGTGAAGACGCCGACATCCGGCTGCGCTGCGGCCAGAATGGCGCCTGTCATCGCCGCGACGCTGCCCTTGCCGTTCGAGCCGGTGACAACACACGCCCGCGCTGAAAACGAGCGAAGATCGATGCCCATCGCCGCTGCAATCGCGCTAACCCGATGGAGCCCGATCCCTGCTCCAAACTTCGGGAAAGGAACGATCGGATCGTTCATCGCAGCGCCGCTGCGAAATTCGCCTTCCAGATCGCCTCGATCAAATCGAGACGGCCCTGCGATTCCAAAGTCTCAACCGCCGGGTTCGCGTTCACTTCGATCACGACGAGGTCGGAGCAATCGCGCGCAGGCGAAACGTCGAACACATCGACGCCCGCTAGCCCCAAACCGATCGCAGCCGCCGCCGCACGTCCAAGGTTCGCCAACACTTCAGGCGGCGCATCGAGCACACGATCCGCGTCGCCGCCGGCCGCGCGATTGGCGCGGCCTTCTAGCGTGAGCCGCGCGCCGGCATCCGGGATCGCCTCGTGCGGTGTAAGTGCGCCTGTCACATCGCGCGCCTGAACGGCGTCGAGCGGCGTCGCCTGCGCCGCGGCTTTCCATGTCGCACGCGCGCGCTCCAACAACTCACGCACGCTCGCGCGGCCATCGCCCTCGATCTGCGGCTTCACTTTGCGATACGAGCAGAGCGGCGCTCCGTTCAGCACCAGCACGCGATGCTCTTCGCCGCGCAGAACAGGTTGCACCAGGATAACGTCGTACGTTGGCCCAACACGGTTGAGGTAATCCTCAAACCCCGCAGCGCTCGTCACGATCTCTGCAAACTCACCCTTGGAGCCTTGGTTGGGTTTGCAGAACACCGGAAACGTGGCGCTCGCAGCCCACGCAAGCGCATCTTCACGTTCACGACCAGGGCTACGGTACGCTTGCTGGCGCGTGTTCGCGAAGAAGAGCTGCGTCGGGATCGTCGCTATGCCGGCCCCATCGAGCACGCGCTGGCAAAAGCTCTTGTCGCGCGCGAGCGAGTACGCGCGCGCCGTGTTGACCGCGTAAGGCGTGCCGTAGGCAGTCGAAAAAGCGGCCTTGCGCGCGCCATCCGATACCTCGAACAGATACGCGTCATCGCCATCGAGCGAACGAAAGCCGTAACCCAAGACGCGGGCCGTATGGGAAGCAAAGCGCGCGTGGCTGTTCATGGCGCGACTAGGTGCTTGCGCTTGCGATGGTACCGCCTCCCCGGCTCGAACGGGGGACCCTCGGTTCCACAAACCGATGCTCTAACCAACTGAGCTAAGGCGGCCAAACCAACGCGGTTCGTCAGGGGGCCGGAACCTAGCTTCGCCCCCCCCAAAGGGCAAGGGCGCGGGCAAGGGTTCGGGCGGTTAGACCGGCCCCCAACCACGCATGTTGATGTGGTTGCGGATGTCGGCGATGCGGGACGCCGGGTCCGGGTGCGTCGAGAGGAACGGCGGCGGGCGCGAACCGCCGCGCGCCGACATCGCCTGCCAGAACGGAATGGCTTGCCGGACGTCGTACCCAGCCGCGTGCATAAGATCGATGCCGATGCGGTCGGCCTCCGCTTCCTGCGAGCGCGAGTGCGGCAGGCCGACGCCAACTTGCAGCCCCAACCCAAGCACTTGCGCCAGCTGCGAATTCGTCGCCGCGCCAGTCACGGCAACGGCGCCCTGCTGCGCCACGGCCTGACTGTAGCGCTCTTCGACGTGACGCCCGATGAGGTGGCCCACCTCGTGCGACATCACCGTCGCGATCTGATCGTCGTTCTGCGCGAGCTCCATGATGCCGCGATAGAACCCCACCTTCCCGCCGGGCAGCACGTACGCGTTGAGATCGGCGCTATCGAACGCCACGAACTCCCATTGCGCATTCGGCACCTGCGCCTGCGCTGAGACGCGTTGGCCGATGCGCTGCAAGCGCTGTTGTTGCGCAGCGTTGTTCCACACCGGCTTGGTCCGGCGCTCCTGCGCCCACGCCTGCAGACCCATCTGCTGAATCTGCGCGCTGTCGGCGAGGCCAACGAGTTGGTTGCGGCCCGTGTATGGGTTGGTCGCGCACGCCGCGAGTACGGCCGCGGGTGCAGCGGCGACGAAGGCGCGGCGGCTGAAGCGAAGCGGATTGGTCGCGCAAATAACGCACATGGGGTGGATCTCCCGAACCCGAACTTGACCGGGCGCAACTAACATTGCCGCACCGACGCGCCTAGCGCGATTGCGGTTCCCTAGAATTTCGCTTGAGGGGGAGTGGTGCCTGGGGCCGGACCCCAATATTTTTACTATAACCATCTGATCTAGCTGCGTAAATCCGCATTAGTTATCCACAATTTGCCGATTATTTGGAGAATAAGCCGCGACCGCTTCTGGTATTGGCCTCACCCCATCTCAACAATTCAGTGTGTTGTTATTTGGCCACCCAAGTCACGCTTCAGTTGAC
>CAZXNY010000007.1:2236-20528 GCA_964642205.1 uncultured Caulobacteraceae bacterium | reverse complement strand
TGTCGATCGCCAACCAGGCGCCGTCGATCGTGCTGTCGTTCTTCCGTTAATCGGACGATCGGGAAGGCGGGGCGCGCACCCAGCGCCCCGCCGGACCGGCGCCCGCTAACGGAGACGACCGCGCAATTCGAGAGCAGAGCACATGGACGCTCCTGCTTCTCCCGCGCATCGCGCTCCAGACGTCCAGCTGCTGCAAGTTTGGCGTGCGGATGCTTCCCCCGACGGTCGAAAGACCGGCGGGCAAAGTGCGTCTCAAGTCGAGGCCGTTGAGAAATCGAACGCTCCCCAAAGTGCGGCGTCTCCCGCCAAGCTTCGGGTCGAGATCGATACGGTGTCGGGGCGGTTCGTGCACACGTTGCTCGATCCGCGGTCGCAGGAAGTGCTCGCGCAATATCCGAACGAAGGGCAGCTCGCGTTTTCCCGCGCGATCAGCGCTTACGTGCAAAGTCTTCGCGCGCTGAAGCCCTAGGGCTCGCGTCTGTGCGAAGCGCACGAACGCCGCGTGTGCCGCGGTGAATGCATCCTCTTGCCTGCATGATTGCTTGACGTGCATCGCGAACAGCGATGCTCTCTGCTTTCGTGAAAATGGTTTACAGATCTTTATTAGTCTTAACGTTCTGTTAACGATTTAACGGTTTATTCACCCTTGCGGCAAAGTTCGCCGCGCGTGCTGATGGATGCATGCGCGTGTTCCGAGAAGGAGCTGGGGCAGATGGTGGCGAGCATTACTCCGGGCGCGACGGGCGCCAGCGCGCTGGGCGTCGATACGCGCAGCGCTGAAACGCGTTCAACACGGCCGCAGCTTTCGCTGCCGCAGCGCACGCCGGCCAACGATTCCGTCAGTTTGAGCGACGCCGCGCAGACATGGCGCGCCGCGCGCGACAGCGTGCAGAACGGCCTTGCCGCACTCGATCTCGCGCTCGCGGTTGGCCGTGAGGCGCTGCAGCGTTTGATCGAACTCGCGGACGCCGCTCGCAACGGAGAGGGCGCGCAGGACGCGCTCGACGCCTACCAAAAGACGCTGGACGCCGCGCCGTCCTCGCTGCTCGCCGGCGAAGATTTGGTGATCGAAGCCGAGCCGAACGGCGCGCCGATCACCGTCGGCGGCGCCGATCTCAGCCCCGCAGCGGTGCGGTTGCCGGCAGATGCTTCCAGCGTGTCTGGCGCCGCGCTCGCGCGCACCGCACAGGACGCGATCAATCTCGTGCAAGCGCACCTGTCGCGGCTCGATGCGGCGGCGCGGGGTCTTGAGGCGCACGTGTCGTTCCTCGGCGCGGCCGAAAGCGCTGCCGGCGTGCGCACGGATATGGATGCGGAA
This sequence comes from uncultured Caulobacteraceae bacterium, assembly GCA_964642205.1. Taxonomy (GTDB): domain Bacteria; phylum Pseudomonadota; class Alphaproteobacteria; order Caulobacterales; family Aquidulcibacteraceae; genus JBEVOS01. Next base: position 19,210 of record CAZXNY010000007.1, on the reverse strand, counting down.
GGCGCGCGGCTGCTTGCATTGCAGGTGCGCCAAGGCCTCGAATCCGCGGGCGCGACGCCGATCGCGAACGCGCAGCCGCAAGCGGTGCTCTCGCTCTTCCGCGTTTAGGCGTTAGCGAAAATGGGTGGACGCGCGTGAGCGCGTCTGCGCGCCGCGCCATAGGCCGTCGTCACCATCGTCATGGTCATCGTGGTGCGTGGCCTTGCGCCGTCCCGGCGGCGCGGGCGGATCGATGATGCGCCAATGTTCGAGCGTGTGGGCGATGGCTTGCGCGGCTGTGGCGAGTGACGCGAACGCCATGCCAAGCAGCGCAAGCGCCGCCACGATCAGCGGCACGGCAAGATCGGGCGTGATGTTGAGCCAACCGCGGCCAGCTTCCGGCAGCGCGCCATTCGCCGGCAATCGCTTGGCGACGGCGACGGCGCGATCGGCGTTGGTCTGCGCGAGCAGCGCAAGGCGCGGGAGATCGTCAAAGCCGCGCGCGTGCGTGAGAAGCGTGAGCGCGCCTTGCGGGCTGGCCGCGTCGCCGATGATTCCGATGGTTTCGAGTTCGCGCGTGAACGCATCGAGAGCCTGCGGATCGAGTGCGGCGCGGAACCCGGCGTCGAACACCAGCACGCGGTCAGGTGCGTTCGCCGTCATGCGGGCTTCGGTTTCGGCTTTGAAGCGCGCGCGCGGCAGCGCCGCTTCCGCGCGTTCTGCAAGCGCCGCGTGGAAGGGCGCGGGCAGGCGGCGCGCATTCAAGCCGGCCTGCACGATTGATGCGCCCGCGAGCGCGTTTTCGGAGAGCTGCGCGGGCAGCAGCACGCCCACGCCCATCAGCACGAAGCCCAGATGGTCTGCGTTTGGATCGTTGAGATCGACGAGCGCTGCATTCTCAAAGTCGAGCCGGTCGCCGAGCACGATGAACGGGCGGCGCGCGGGCGTCTGTTCGGCGCCGGTCGCCGCGCGCCGCGAGAGGAGCGGAACGGTGGAGAGGTAACGGGCTTGCGTGCCGGGCGTCAGCAGCGCGAGTGCGGCGGCTTCAAGGTCTGCGTCGGTGGGGTTGGCGCTGACGGCGCGATTGATGATCGAGACATCGCTGCTCGGCAGCATCGCGCGCGCGCTAACGGCAAAGCCACGCGCGGCCGCGATGTCGCCCTCCATCAGCGCGACAGCGATGTGGTTGTCCCACTGGCGGCGGCGATCCTCGCCTTCGATGAGGCCGCGCGCGAGTTTATCGAGCGCTGCGCGCGCCTGACGCGCCGCGCCTTCGGTCGGCTCGTAGGTGTAAAGGTGATCGCGCACGACGACGTGCGCGGCGTAGGCGCCTGCCAGCGGCAGAATGACAGCGCATATGTTGAAGAGCGCAGCCGCCCACAGCCCGAACGCAGGGACGCGCCGGGGCTCAGCCGCCCCGGGATAGCCCGAGGCTTGATCATCGCGCCTACGCGCCATCGCCGCTCCTAGCGCCAGCACATAGCGCGGCGCCGAATACGGGCAAGGTCAAATGGCCGTTGGGCGAAATCGCGGCGGGTGGCGTGCGAAATTTGCGCCGCTGGGGCTAAAAACCGGCGCGTATGCAGGCGGTTGTGCAGGGAAGCGCAGCTTAGGCTGTTCGGTTGATTGTGACGGGCTCCGGCGCGCTCGCGCCAGCATGGGCGCCGTCCGCGCCGTACGGGCGCGCTTGCGTGCGCTGGCGGTTAATCTCTTCGGCCATCGCTTGGACCAAGCCTTCGGCCACGAACTTAACAGCGCCGAGCGCGATCTCATGATCCGCGAGCGCGCCTTGCAGGCGCGACGTGTTGCGCAGCAGCTGATCGAGCCGCGCTTTGGGCGCGCCGGAAACGAGCGCGGGATCGTCTTTGATGCGCGCGAGTTCGAGGCGGTAGGCGTTCGCGAGCCGCTCTTTTTCTTCGACAATTTCAGGCGCTGCGGTCGGCGCGCGCGCTTCGATGCGCGCGGTCTCATCCGTCACCAATTTGGCGAGCCGCTCGGTGAGCAGGATCATCTGCTCGACACGGTCGGCGGCGTCGTCAGCGATCAGCGCCATCGGCGGCCTCCGTTGTGACCGGGGTTTGCGCCATCTGAACGCGCATCAATTCGTCCATGATGCTTTGTGCGAGGCCAATGCCGCCCGAGCGTGAGAGGCTGCGCGCATATTCGTCGACGAGCATCGGCCGGAAGATCTCTTCGCCGAAGCCGCCGCCGCCGAGACCCTGCGTGTCCAACGCGGCGAACATCGGCTGCAGCAATTGCGCGAGCACCATGCTCTCGAAGTGCTCGGCTGCGGCGCGCACTTCGGGCGTCGGCTCTGGCCGCGCTGGCGGCGTGGGCGGCGCGAGCAAGCTGATTGGCGCGCCAGCAGCGACGTCGCTCATCACATGACCTCGATTTCGGCCTGGATCGCGCCGGCGGCTTTGAGCGCCTGAAGGATCGAGATCATGTCGCGCGGTGACACACCGAGCGTGTTGAGCCCGTTGACGAGTTGGCGAAGCGGCACGCCGCCTGGGACGACGGCGAGCCCGCCGCGCTCTTCGTCCACGCTCACATTGGTTTGCGGCACGATCGCGGTTTGCCCTTCGCTGAACGGCGCGGGCTGGCTCACTTGCGGCTGCTCGCTCACCGAGATCGTGAGGTTGCCTTGCGCGATCGCGACGGTGGAGACGCGCACGTTCTCACCCATCACGACGACGCCGCTGGTTTCATCGATTACGATCCGCGCGGGCGCATCGACCTGAACCTCGAGATTCTCGATCGCGGTCAGCAGCGTAACCATGTCGCCCTGATAGGCTTCAGGGCGGCGGATCACGACGGTGCCCGGATTGGTGGCGCGCGCCGCGCCTGCGCCGACGACCGTGGAGACCGCGTCCGCGATACGGCGCGCGGTGGTGAAGTCCGGATTGCGCAGCGAAAGTCGCAACTCTTGCTGGCCCGCGATGTCGAACGCGAGTTCGCGCTCGACGAGCGCGCCGGATGCGATGCGCCCGGCTGTCGGCACGCCCTGCGTGACAGATGAACCGGAATTGCCTTCGGCGGAGAACCCGCCGATCGCGAGCGGGCCTTGAGCCACGGCATAAACTTGCTGATCCGCGCCCATCAGCGGCGTCACCAGAAGCTGGCCGCCAGCCAAGCTGCGCGCATCGCCGAGCGCCGAGACCGTCACGTCGATGCGCGAGCCCTGCGCGGCGAACGCCGGCAGGTTCGTCGTCACCATCACGGCCGCGACGTTCCGGGTGTTGAGGTTGCCGTCCCGCGTGTTGACGCCGAGGCGCTCCAACATCGACGCGAGGCTTTGGCGTGTGAACGGTGAGTTCCGCAGGCTATCGCCGGTGCCGTTTAAGCCCACGACAAGGCCGTAGCCGACGAGCTGGTTTTCCCGGACGCCCTCGAAGTCCGCCACGTCCTTGATGCGCGGCGCGGCCTCGGCCTGGCCGGCCAACATCAGAGCAACGGGGAGCGTCGTCGCGAGCAGAGCGCGCACGAAGGAGGGCATTCGCATGCTCCGTGCGTGCGTCGGTGCGGTTAACAGCAGGTTCAGATCGCGGCGTTAAGGAACAGGTAAGGAGCGCAGCAGAGGAAGGGCGCTTCACAGGAACGCACTCTATGAAGATCGAGAGCGGCCGGGGCGTAACGCCGTCACAAACTGGAAAGCGCGCCTCGGGCGCCGCCGCTCCTGGCTTTGCGCCCGCCGCCGAAGCGCCTGCCAAGACCCAAGCCGCGGCCAGCGTCGGGCCCGTCGCCGGACTTGATGCGATCCTGGCGCTGCAGGCCGAGGGGTTCGATCCGGGCCGCCGCTCGCGCCAAGTCAAACGCGCTGAAGCCGCGCTCGATGCGTTGACCCGGCTCGAACGCGGCCTGATCGAAGGGCGCGCCGCAAGCGACGTGCGCGCCGATCTCCTGGCCGCGCAGGCCCAGAGCGCCCCGACGGGCGAACCGGGCCTCGATGCAATTCTCCTGGAAGTAGATACCCGCGTGGCGGTGGAGCTGGCGAAGCTGGAGCGGCTCGGATGAGCGCGGCTCTGGCCCTGCCTTTGCTTGTTTGCGGGCGCTTGGGGCTGGTGCTATGAGGCGCCCACTCCAAGCGGGGAGACGAGGGCTGGAGCGGGCCTAAGGCCTTGGGAGTGCTCGATATGGGCGTCGCGATTACCGCAGAATATCGTCCGAGCGACGACGAGCCGTTCATGAACGAACGGCAGCGCGAATACTTTCGCCGCAAGCTGCTGGCCTGGAAGGATGAGCTCTTGGAAGAGAGCAAGTCCACGATCGGCAGCTTGCAGCACGATACCGTTGCGCTCCCCGATGTGGTCGATCGTGCGACGTCCGAAACGGACCGCGCGCTCGAACTCAAAACGCGCGATCGCCAGCGCAAGCTGATCTCGAAAATCGATAGCGCGCTCCGGCGCCTCGAAGACGGCTCCTACGGCTATTGCGAAGACACGGGCGAGCCCATTGCGCTCTCCCGGCTCGACGCCCGCCCGATCGCGACGCTCTCGCTCGAAGCACAAGAGCGCCACGAGAAGCGCGAACGCGTCCACCGGGACGATTAACCTACGTGCTGCTCGACGCTGCTCTGTCCGTCGCGCACTTTCTTGCTTTGCTTGTCATGGCCGGCGCGTTGTCGGCGGAGGCGTTCGTGCTCCGCCTGCCGGTCAAGGGGCCTGTCATTCCGCTGCTGGCGCGTACGGACGCGCTCTACGGCTTGAGCGCCGGCCTCCTCATCGCCGCCGGCCTGAGCCGGGTGTTCTTCGGCCTCAAAGACGAGAGCTATTACGGCGACTCCCATGCCTTCTGGGGCAAGATCGCCGTGTTCGTGATCATCGGATTGCTCTCGATCTTGCCGACGATGCAGTTCATCCGCTGGCGGCGCGCCTACAACACCGACGCCGCCTTTGAACCTTCCGAAACCGAGGTGAAGCGCGCACGCCTCATCGTGATGATCGAGGCGCACTTGCTGATCGTCGTCGTGATCTTCGCGGCGCTGATGGCGCGCGGGATCGGCTAACCGCGCTTTCTGAACACCAAGAACAGCTGACCTGTACCGCCCGCGTCGGGCATACGCAGCCGCAATTCGTTTGCGCTGGCCTGGAACGCGATCTCGCTTTGGCCCGTGCGGCCGCACAGGAACGCGAGCTGCGCGGGTGGGCCTTGATGGAACGACGCGGTCCACCGCTCCGTCTCGGCCCCGGCAACCTGCGCCCAGTTCACAGCAACGCCTGCGCCGCCCTCAGTCACTTCGAGCGCGGTGGCGCGCGCGCCTTGCCAGCCGGCCGCGCCGCCGATGCGGTTGCCGCTCGTCAGATCGTAGACGCCCGGCGAGATCGGTCCGCCCGGCAATTCCGGCGGGAGCGATGCAACGGCGACGGCTTCATCGCTGAGCGTCACCGCTTGTGCGGGGTTCGGCGCGATCGCGTTGCACGCCGTGGCGGACGGCGGCGGCTCGGGTAGGGGCGCAGGCGCCGGCTCGGTCTGCTGTTGCGGCGGCGTGCAGGCAACGAGCGCCGCGGTCGCGGCCAAAAGCATGAAACGGCGCATGGTGCCTCCCTGATCGCGCCCGGCTTAGCCGAGCGCCGCGCCGTGCGAAACGCACAGACGCAGGAGGCGGTTCGCCGCCTAGATCGGCATGCGCAGGATTTCCTGGTACGCCTGGATCACCTGATCGCGCACGGCGATCACGGTTTCGAGCTGCGTCTCGGCCGCGGCGATGGCGGTGACGACGTCCACGATGTCGCCGCGGCCGGCCGCCACGTTCATCGCCTGCGTCTCCGCTGCTTGCGAGGCTTGGCCGGCGCTGCGGATCGCCTCCTGCACCATCGCGCCGAAATCGACGCTGCCGGTTGCGCCGCCTTCTGCGCCCGCGCTGTCTTGGATCGAGCGCGCGGCTTGCTGATAGGCGCGGGAGACTGAAAGCGGATCGATGGCCATCGGCGAACTCCTAGCGGCGCAGCAGATCGAGCGTGCGCGCCGTCATCGCGCGCGCCGCCTCGATCATGTTGAGGTTGGCTTCGTAGGCGCGCGTTGCTTCGCGCAGATCCATCATTTCCGTGAGCGTATCGACGTTCGGCAGGCGCACGTAGCCTTCGCCATCTGCCGCCGGGTGGCTCGGATTGTACTCGCGGCGGAACGCGCTCTGATCTGGCGCGGCGCCCAGCACGCGCACGCCCTGCACGCCATCGGCGAGCGTCGTCGTTTCCAACAACGGGATGCGGCGGCGGAACGGTTCCTGGTCCGGCGTATCGCCCGTCGAATTGGCATTCGCGACGTTCTCCGCAGCGATCCGCATGCGCAACGTTTGCGCGCGCATGCCCGAAGCGGCGGCGGCGAGGGCGGCGTCGATATCGCTCATCTAGCTTCCCTCAACGTCCTGGCGCGCGCGAGGCCATGCGCAGCAACTGCAGGCCCTTTTGGTAGAGCGCGATCCCGGTCTCGAACTGCATGCGTGTTTCGGCGGCGCGCACGGTCTGCTCTTCGAGCACCACCGAATTGCCGTCGAGCGTCGTTTCCGAGTCAGGGCGCGTGATCACTTGCGCTTCCGTGCGCCCGCCCGCCGACATGTGCCCGGCGTTGGTGCGCGTCATGTTCATCGCGCCCGATTGCGAAGCGAGCAGGCGCTGGAACGCGGAGGTATCGAGATCGCGCGGCTGATAGCCGGGCGTCGTTGCGTTCGCGATGTTCTCGGAGATCAGCCGTTGGCGTTCGCTGAGCTGCCCAAGGCGCTCGCGCAACATGCCGAAAAACGAAGATTGGCCGAGGTCCAAAGCTCAATTTCCTGGGCAGAATCTGCCGGGTGCGAGTCAGAGGCTGGCTCACGAGGGTTAATCCACACTTAAAACCGGGCCGCGAAATTAACGCCTCGTTTACCGATGCGTCCCAACCGGGCGGACGACCTCAGAATGAAGGCCGCCCCGTCGTGGAACTGTTCGACGTCCTGAAAATGTTCGCGGCCCTGCTCGCGACGCTCGCGCTGATCGGCGCGGCGGCGTGGGCCGCGCGCAAGTTCGGCATGCTCGAGATGCAGCGCGGCCCAGCGGAGCGGCGCATCAAAATCATGGAGAGCGTGATGCTCGATCCCCGGCGCCGGCTCGTCGTCGTGCGCTTTGAGGCCAAGGAGCATCTGTTGCTGCTCTCGCCTGGCGGCGACCAAACCATCGCCGCGGTCGACGCCAAGCCGTTGCCCGCCGGGGAGGCGCAGCCGTGAGCCGGCAACGCGACATCTCCCCCTCCCATCGAGGGGAGGGGGCAGGGGGCGGGGTGAATCCCGCCGCTCAAGATTTTGTGCGCGGCGATGCGCGCGACGTTTCTAACGAAGGGGTTCACCCCTCCCCCTTACCCCCTCCCTTCGCGGGGCGGGGGCGCGTGTTTGGAGTGGTTGCGGGAACGCTCCTCGCACTTGCCCTCGGCGCGGGCGTTGCGCATGCGCAGGCGGTCAATCCGGCGATCAATATCGATCTCGGCACAGGCGACGGGCTCACCGCGCGCGTGCTGCAGATGGCCGGGCTCATCACCGTGCTCTCGATCGCCCCGTCGATCCTGATCATGACGACGTGCTTCGTGCGGATCGTGGTGGTGCTCTCGCTGCTGCGGACGGCCATTGGGCTCCAGCAAGCCCCGCCGAACGCGGTGATCGTTTCGCTGTCGCTCTTCCTCACCGCGTTCGTGATGCAGCCGACCTGGGATGCCGCCTACCAGGCCGGGATCGGGCCGGTGATGCGTGAGGAGATGGAGCTCGATGAGGCAGTGCCCCGCATCATCGTACCGATGAAGGAATTCATGCTGGCCCACACGCGGGAGGCCGATCTCGCGCTCTTCATCGATATGGCGAACCTCGAGCAGCGCCCGGAGCAGGCGATCGACACGCCCTTCATGGTGGTGACGCCCGCGTTCATGGTCTCCGAGCTCAGGCGCGCCTTCGAGATCGGGTTCATGCTGTTCATCCCGTTCCTCATCATCGACCTGGTGGTCTCGTCGCTGCTGATGAGCATGGGGATGATGATGATGCCGCCGGTGACGGTGAGCCTCCCGTTCAAGATCATCTTCTTCGTGCTGGTGGATGGCTGGCGGCTGGTCGCCGGGAGCTTGGTGGAGAGTTTCGCGGCGGGGGCGCCGCCGGGCGGATAGCGGGCGCAATAAAGCCGGCCCAGGCGTTCGCCCGGCCGGCTTGGTTCTGCCGTCTTGCAAGCGTGCTTAGTGCTTGAGCCCCAGATCAGCCATCAGGAGCGCGGTATAATCGTCGCGCTGCCGTCTGAAGCCGCCGAACAGGAAGCGAAAAAACCCAGCCATCGCGTTTCCCCAGTCTTGTGCAGAGAAGATACGCACGACTCGGGAAAAGGTTTCGCTAATCGATACGGTAAACGCGTGAAATCGGCGTCACTGATGCGCCGAAGTCACGCTTTCACCGCGCGAGCGTGCGATTCGATTCCTTAGCTGGCTGCGCGCGCAGCGCTCCACGCCGCCACACGCTCGCCGAGCACGTCGAGCGGCACGGCGCCGGAGCCCAGCACCATGTCGTGGAAGCTCTTGATGTCGAACCGCGCGCCGAGTTGCGCGCGCGCTTGTTCCCGCAGCCGAAGGATTTCGAGCTGGCCGACTTTGTACGCCGTCGCTTGGCCCGGCATCACGATGTAGCGGTCGATGTCGCGGCGCGCTTGCGGCTCGGTGTCGGGCTTGTTGGCGAGCGTGTAATCGATCGCCTGCTGGCGGGTCCAACGCTTGTGATGGAGCCCGCTGTCGACGACGAGGCGCACCGCGCGGTGGAGTTCGAGCACGAGGCGGCCAAAGTCCGAATAGGGATCGCGGTAGAAGCCCATCTCCTTGGGCAGATATTCCGAGTAGAGGCCCCAGCCCTCGATGTAGGCGGTGTAGCCCCCAAAGCGCCGGAAGCGCGGCACGCCCTCAAGCTCCTGCGAGATCGCGATCTGCATGTGATGGCCGGGAATGCCTTCATGGTAGGCGAGCGCTTCGACCTGATAGGTCGGGATCGCGGCCACGATGTACGTGTTCACGTAGTAGATGCCTGGGCGCGAGCCATCGGCGGCAGGCCGGTTGTAGAACGCGAGCCCGGCTGAGCGCTCGCGGAACGCTTCGACCTGGCGCACTTCGAGCGGCGCGCGCGGCAGGCGTCCGAAGATCTCCGCTAAGCGTGGGCGCATCGCGTCGATCGCGGCTGTCGCCATCCGCACGTAGCTCGCTTTGCCTTCGGCGTTATCGGCCACGTAGAAGCGTGGCTCGGTCTGCATGTGATTGAAGAACGCGCGCAGGTCGCCGCGGAAGTTCACCTGCCGCATGATCGCCTGCATCTCGGTATGGATGCGCGCGACTTCCGAGAGGCCCAGATCGTGGATCTGATCGCCGTTCATATTTGTCGTCGTCGCCCGGCGCAGGCTGTACGCGTAATAGTCCGCGCCGTTCGGCAGCCGCCACACGCCATCGTCCGTGCCGGCGCGCGCTTGTTGCGCCGTGAGCGCCGCGATCGCGCGCTCATAGGCCGGCTTCACGTGGTTCGTGAGCGCCGCGCTCGCGCCGTTGAGCAGGCCTTGCTTTTGGCCTTCGGGCGCATCGAGTGCGCCGATCTTGGTTTTCGCGTCGGCCCAGAGCGGGCTATCGGCGCCGGCGCCGAACGGACCGCCCGTGATGATGTTGCGGCAATCGGCGAGCACATAGTCGTACACAAAGCGCGGCGGCAGCAGCCCGCGCGCGGCGCTTTCGTTCGCGCGCGCAACGATCTGATCGAGCCGTGTTCCCAGGCCCTGAAGCCGCGAGACATACGCCTCCGCATCGGAAACGCTCGTGACCTGGTGCTGCCCGATCAGGAACGCAACCGCTGTCGATTGCGCGCCGAACATCTGGTTGAAGCGGTACTGGTAGTCCGTCCACGTCAGGTCTTCCTGCGCGTTTTCGGCGGCTTGCGCGTAAAGGCGGAACGAGATCTTGCCGTCGTCGCTCAGGTTCTCCGGCCGGAACCGGCGGCGCATTTCAGCGGCGCTCGCCGCGAATATCCCTGCGCTCTCGCGCTCGAACGCGGCGGTCTGATCGTCCCACTCGCCATACCGGCGCCGGTCGCCGACCTGCGTTGAGAATTCCGGCGAGCGATCGAGCGCTTTCTCAAACTCGGCGTCGAGGAACGCATTGAGCGCGGCGGTTTGGTCGCCGCCCTCAGCGGCCGGTGCGGTCGCGCAGGCGGAAAGTGCGGCGGCGGAGGCGGCGGTAATCAGCGCCTGACGGCGGGAAAACATCATGTTGGAGACCCTCACTTTACCGGCGCGCTTAGCAGCGGCTCGCACACCCCGCCACAGCGATGCGACGGCTGGCGGGGCCGCGCCGCGCAAGCTTTTGTTAACCGGCGCACCGCCACGTCAGCCGACGCCCGGCAAAAACTGCCGACCGGCGAGGAGGGCGCATGAACGGCGCGGAGGTTCTCGATCTTGGCCGCGAGGCGATTTGGCTGACGGTGCTGATCGCGGCCGGGCCGATGCTTGTCGGGCTCGTTGTCGGCCTCGTCGTTTCGCTCCTGCAAACGCTGACGCAAATCCAGGAACAGACGCTCGTCTTCGTGCCGAAGATCCTATCGATCTTTTTCGCGCTGCTCTTGTTCCTGCCGATCATGGGCGGGCTGCTCGGCCGGTTCATGCTGGACGTGTTCCAGCGCATCGCGGCTTATTGAAATGACGCTTTACGGCGTCGAGCTGTGGGCCGCGGCGCTGGTGTTCGCGCGGCTCGGCGCGATCTTGATGCTGATGCCGGGGATTGGCGAAGCGTCTGTGCCGGCGCGCTTCCGGCTCGCGTTTGCGCTGACGCTCACGATCATGCTGCTGCCGTCGCTTTCGCCCAACATGCCGGCGATGCCGGAGAACACCTGGGCGGCGATGGGCGCGCTGATCCGCGAAACGCTGATCGGCATTCTGATCGGCGGCGTGATGCGCATGCTGATGAGCGCGCTCGCCACCGCCGGTGAAGTGTTCGGTCTCGAAAGCGGCCTCGCCTTTGCGCAAACCGCCGATCCGAACGCGGGCGCGCCCACGCAAGTGTTCAGCGTGTTCCTCGGCCTCATGGGCGTGGTGCTGATCTTCACCACCGATCTGCACCATCTTTTTCTGCGCGGCCTGGCTGGTTCGTACGGCGTGTTCTCGCCAGGCGGCGCGCTGCCGCTTGGCGACGCGGCCGAACTCGCGGTCGATACGGTTGCCAAGTCATTTCAAGTCGGCATCCAGATAGCTGCGCCTGCGATCGTCGCCGGTCTTATCTTCCGCCTCGGGCTCGGCGCGCTCGCGCGCCTCATCCCGACGATCCAAGTGTTCTTCGTCGCGCTGCCGCTTCAGCTGCTCGGCGCGTTCATCATCATCGCGCTCGGACTTTCGACGGGCATGCTCGTCTGGCTCGACAGCATGGATGAATACGCCAGGAGCCTGAACTGATGGCTGCTGACGACGACGAGAAAACAGAAGAGCCGACACAGCGAAAGCTCGATGAAGCCCGCAAGAAGGGCGACATCATCTACTCGCAGGAGGTGGGCGGTGCGCTCTCGCTCCTGTGCGCCACCATCGTCATCGCGTTTATGGCGGGGCCGATCGCGACAGGGGTTGCGCGCGGCTTCGTCGGATTTCTGCAAGCGCCAGCGCAGATGTCGGTCTCGCCCGGCGCTTTGCAGCAGATGGCCTTTGTTAGCGTGATCAAGATCGCGGGCGTGCTCGGCCTTGCCGCGCTCGCGTTCACGCTCGCCGGCATTGCCTCACGTTATCTGCAGGACTTGCCGACGTTCACCGGCGAACGGCTCAATCCGAAGATCGAGAAGATCAATCCGTTCGAAGGCGCCAAGCGCGTGTTCGGCAAACAGGCCGCCGCGCAATTCATCAAGTCGCTCGCGAAATTCGCGATCGTGGGCGGGTGTCTTGTGTGGGCGCTGTGGCCTCGCGATTCATCGCTGGAGCATTTGTCGGAACTCGATCCGATGGCGCTCTTGCCATTCGCGCAGGATCGCGCCGTTGCGCTGATGGTCGCGCTCGCCAGCGCCACGGCGATCATCGCGATCATCGACTATGTGACGACGCGCCAGTCCTACATGCAAAAGCTCAAGATGAGCCGGCGCGAAATCAAGGAGGAGATGCGCCAGTCGGAAGGCGATCCGATGGTGAAGATGAAGCTTCGCCAAATCCGAACCGAGCGCGGCCGCCGCCGCATGCTCGCGAGCGTGCCGGAGGCCAGCGTCGTCATCACGAACCCGACACACTACGCCGTTGCGCTCAAATACGTGCAGGGCGAAACGCAGGCTCCCATCTGTCTTGCCAAGGGCGTCGACGATGTGGCCTTCCGCATCCGGGAAGTCGCCGAGGAGCACGACATCCCGATCATCGAAGACCCGCCGCTCGCGCGGGCGCTCTTTGCGTCGGCGGATGTGGATGAAGCTATCCCCAGGGAGCATTACGAGGCCGTCGCCAAGGTCATCGGGGTCGTTATGCGCCTAGCGCAGCAGCGCCGCAGGCTGCGCGTGCCCCCGAATCGGAGACAATAGGGGATTGGAGGCAGGATTCTGATTCGCGCGCGCACACCGGCCGGCTCGGCGCTCCACATTGAAGGAGCGACCGCGTGACCGATGTTCCACAGCCCCCGCCGCAACGCCGCGGCGGGATCGACCTGCTGCAAGCTCTGTTCTGGTCCTCGCTCGCGATGGGCGTTGCGGCCGCGGGCGTGGCCGTCACGGCGGGCCCAACGGTTGGCCGCCCGGGCGCGATCCTGCTCATTCTTCTCGCCGCCACCGGCATGGTGCTGTTCGTGTGGCTGTCGCGCGGCCCCGGCCGTAAACACGGCGCGTTCCCCGAGCGCGGCGCAATAGAGGCGCACGCCCTTGGCGGCGGGCGCGCCGAGTTCCTGGTGCTCGATGCGCTCGATGAGCCGGCCCTCGTCACCGACGCAAACTTATCCCCAATTGCCGCAAATGCCGGTTACGTGACGCTCGCCGAGGTGGCCGGCGCGCTTGGCGAAAGCGATCGTCCGCCCGCGATGAGCCGCCTGTTCGGCGCCGATCCGCTCTTGGCCGCGCCGATGTTCCGCCTCTCGCGCGCCGCGCAAGCGGGGCAAACGCGGCGCGAAGAACTGCCGCAAACCGCGCTCGGACAGAGCGCGCCAGCGCGATACGAAGCGAGCGTCGGGCCTATGAGCGGCGGGCGCGTGCTGTGGCGCCTGCGTGAGCTTGCGCTTGAGCCCGGCGTGAAGGCGGAAGCCGAAGACGGCATCTTCCTCGACGACGCGCCGATCGGGTTCTTCGCCGCGCGCGCCGACGGCGCGATCACCTACATGAACCGTGCGCTGCGCGCGGTGCTCGGCGTCGGCGACGATCCCGCGCGCCTGCGGGTGAAGGACATCATCAAGGAGGACGCCGCCCGCTTGGTGCGGCGCGACCGGCGTGGCTTTGGCCCGACGCGCATTGCGATCACGCTGAAAGCGCGCGACGGCGTGGAGACGCTCGCCTCGACGCTCTCGTTCTGGTCCGGCGCCGAGCGGGACGGGCACATGCGCGCATTCGTGTTCTTCGCCGAACAGGAGGCGCCCGCCGCTGGCGCGGCTGTGCAATCGTCAGCGCCGCGCGAAGCGGCCGATGGCGTGTTCGAAAATGCGCCATTCGGCGCAGCCGTGCTCGATGGCGCGGACGCTGCGGCGGCGACAATCCTCGACGCGAACCCGGCGCTGATGGAGATGACCGAAGGCCGCGCCGCGCCCGGCGCTGCGTTTGCCGATCTCTTCGACGCCTCCGAAGGGCCGGCCGAACTCGCCGCGCGTCTCCGGCGTGCGATCGATCAGCCGATCGAGCTTCAACTCGCCACGCAGCCGCCGACGGCGGCGCATGTGCAATTTGCGCGCGGCCTCGATGGCAAAGGCATCGCCTATGTCGTCAACGTCACCGAGCAGCGCGAACTCGAACAGCGCCTCGCGCAAGCCGAAAAGATGCGCGAGATCGGCATGCTCGCCGGCGGCGTTGCGCACGACTTCAACAATCTCCTGATGGTCGTGATGCAGAATTGCGACTACCTGCTGCGCCGCCACCCGGTCGGCGATCCGGACTTCCAGGATCTGCAGGAGATCAACCACCACGCGCTGCGCGCCAAGGAATTGAGCGAAATGCTGCGCGCGTATGCGCGCCAGCAAACGTTCAAGCGCGAAGTGTTCGATCCGCCGGATTTCCTCGCCGGGATCCAAGAGCTGATCCGCCGGCTCGTCGGCGAAGCGATCAAGTTCGAAATCCGCCACGGCCGCGACGTGCCGATGGTGAAGGCCGACAAAGCCCAACTCGAACGCGTGCTCGTGAACCTCGCCGCCAATGCGCGTGACGCGATGACCGTGAAGGGCGCAGCGCCCCGCGATGCGCGCCTCACGATCCGCACGTCGCTCTCGACCGCGGAAGACGCGCGCGCGTTCGGCTACAACCCGATCGAGGACGGCAAGTACGTGCTGATCGAAGTGGAAGACAGCGGCCACGGCATCAAGGCCGAAGACGCCGCGAAAATCTTCCGTCCGTTCCATTCCACGAAGGGCGAAGGCAAAGGCACCGGTCTTGGCCTCGCCACCAGCTACGGCATCATCAAGCAGTCGGGCGGCTACATCTTCTTCTCGTCCGCGCCCGGCAAGGGCACGACGTTCCGCCTCTATCTGCCGGCCTATTCGCCGACGCAGGAAGAGCTGGACGAATTGCAGCGCCGTGAGATCGAGCGCGTGCAGCGCCCCGCGCGCGACGTTGCGGGCCGCGGCAAGATCCTGCTCGTCGAAGACGAGGGTGGGCTTCGCAAAATCATGGCCCGTAACCTCATCGATTGCGGCTTTGAAGTAGAGCAGGCCGAAGACGGCGAAGACGCGCTCGAAAAGCTGAGCGAGATGCCGGGCGTCTATGACCTCATCATCTCCGACGTCTCGATGCCGATTATGACCGGCCCCGAGATGCTGAAGGAAGCCGAGCCGCACATGATCGGCAAGGCAAAGGTGCTCTTCCTCTCCGGCTACGCGCCCGAGAGCTTCGAGAGCACGCTGCAGGAATATCCGGTGAGCTATATGAGCAAGCCCGTCGGCATGCCCCAACTCGCCGCGCGCGTGAAAGACCTGCTGGCGCAGGCTTAGCGCCCTCACAACAATTGAAGTTAAGCTTCCCCGGACGACGCAGTGTCGAGCCGGGGTCCAGGGCCGTGTGCAGCGCGTTTGCCCTACTCGCGCTGCGCTTGGCCGGGAAGCCTGGCTTGCGTTGGTGGACGCATCCGATATAATTCACCCAAGGGTGAAATAAATCGGAGGCCGCCATGAAGCCCCACATCTCCCACGGCGTTGGCGCTGCGCGCGCCTATGTGTATGGCGACGCGTCCTCGATAGCGCTCGCGCAAGCGCTGGGCGGGGAGGTGATCCTCGCGCTCGAAGGCAAGAATGGCGCGCATGTCGAGTTGCAGATCGACGACAGCGTTGTGGTGATCGAGCGCTTCGACGAACAGCGCCCGGAGCTGCGGCGAAGCGCTCTCTACGTCTATGTGCCCGACGCCGTTGCGGCGTTCGAGGCCGCCGTCGCCGCGGGTGCGCAATCCATCTCGCCGCCGGACGTGAAGGTCTATGGTGAGCGCCAGGGCGAGTTGCGCGATGGCTGGGGCAACACCTGGTACGTCGCCACTAATCTTGGCGCGCCGCCGCAATAGCCGCGCCTGTCACGTGCGCCAGATTGTTCCCCGCCCGCGCGGGGCGTATCAGGGGCGCATGGCCAGGAAGCCCGCCAAGCCGTCCGCTAAGACGCTCTCGCGCGAAGAGCTGCACGCGCTCGTCTGGTCGATGCCCATGACGGCCGCCGCCGCCGAGGTTGGTCTCAGCCCCGCCGGTCTTGCGAAGATCTGCGACCGGATGCTGATCCCGTATCCAACGCGCGGCCACTGGACCAAGCCCACCGCCGAGCAACCGGCGCCAACGCCGCTGCCGCCTGCGCCCGCGCTCGATCAAGCCGTTACCATCGCCGGCGAGCGCGCCGCTTCCCGCCGCGCGCGCACACGCCTCACGCCCGAAGCGCGCGAAGCGCAGATGCTCGATGCCGCCCGCCGCATCGTTGCGGAAGAGGGCGCTGCAGCCGCTTCGATGAAGCGCGTCGCGCGCGAGATCGGCGGCGACGGCACGCTGGCCTTCACCTATTTCAAAAGCCGCGCCGCGTTGCTCGCCGCCGTCGCGCGCCGCGAGCTTGCGGAGATGGAAGCCATCCGCCGCGCCAACATCGCGCGCGGCGATACCCGCCGCTCGCAGATCGCGCTCTCGACCAGCGCCTATCTCGAGCAGATCGAGCTGCGCGGCTCGGTGCTGCACGTTCTGCTCGCGGCGCCGGAGGTTCGCGCGCTGCTGCGGCCCGAACACCGCGCGCAGCAAAAGCGCGGCGGCGAGCGCACGGCCGAGACCTTTGCCGATCGCTACGGCGTATCGCGCGATTACGCGCACGCATCGACACAAGCGTTGACGGCCGCGTCGCGCCGCGCAGGACATCTGCTCGCCAAGGGCCGGCTTTCGCGCGCCGCGACGCAACGCTTGCTGATGACGATGATGGAGCGCGCCAACCGCGATCTCGTGGCGGCCGCTAAGCCGCCGCGCGCCGCGCGCCCTTCAGCCCGCGCAAAGCGCTAATCACGATCTGCCGGCAGAGCGTGCGCGCCCGCTCATGCGTGATCTCGCCGCGATGCGCGAGCCGGCCGAGTTCTTCCGGGATCGCCATCAGCATCGCCATCGCCGCCACGCGCTCTTCCGGCGGCAGCGACACATAAGTCCGGCTGGCGCGCAGCAACTTGAGCCAGAGCTCGTCGCGTAGCGCTGTCGCGTCCGCGCTTCGGGCGCCGTCGAGGAAGACGTCGGTCATCAGAATGTGCAAACGCGCGCCGTGCTCGGCGACTTCATCGAAGTAGACTTGCGCAGCCGCGGCGGCCTCCGCCTCGAAGCTTTTGGCGCGGATCGATCCAAGCTGCACCGCGAGCGCATCGAGCGCGCCTTCCAGAAGCGCGCCGT
>CAZXNY010000007.1:0-2136 GCA_964642205.1 uncultured Caulobacteraceae bacterium | reverse complement strand
TTCTACTGGTGTGATCGTCAATAACCCGTTGGGCCGGTAGGGAGGTCGAGATGGCTTACATGCAAGGGCGCGTCGCGCACGACGCCGATAGCCACGTGATGGAAACGCGCGAATGGCTCGATCGCTTCGTCGACAAGGAATACGCGGACAAAGTCCGCCAGTTGTACGGCCCCGAACCCGGCCGCATCGATAAGTTGCTCGACAGCGCCAAAGCGCGCAAAGGCGACGCGGAAGCCGAAGCCAAGGCGCGCGAAAACGCGATCGCGGGCGAGAAGGGCTGGCGCGCGTATGGCGCGTTCGATCCGGTTGAACGCACCAAGGTGCTCGACGATCTCGGTTTCGCCTCGCAGCTCGTTTTCCCGACGGGCGGCATCGGTCAGGCCACGCGCGGGAAGGACATCAACGTCCGCTACGCTGCGAGCCGCGCCTATAATCGCGCCATCGCCGATTTCGGTTCGAAGGATAAGCGCCTCATCGGCGTCGCCTACGTGCCGCTCGATGACGTGACGCTCGCGCTCGAAGGCATCAAGGAAGCGCTCGCCGAAGGCTGCGGCGCCATAATGATCGCGGCGGAAGCGGCGGGCGATCGCTCACCCGGGCACCCCGATCTCGATCCGATCTGGAACGAACTCTCGACACGCAACATCCCGTTCATGCTGCACATCGGCCCTGGCACGAAAACGCAGCCGATGCCGTATCGCAACAACGGCCGCCCGCGCGCGCCCGATCTGCACGGCGGCGGCGAGAACCTCCGCTTCGCCGATTACATGATGCTCTGGTACGCGCCGCAGGTGTTCCTCACCGCGCTGATCTACGATGGCGTCTTCATGCGCTTTCCGAACCTGCGCGGCGGCGTGATCGAAAGCGGCGCCGGCTGGGTGCCGGATTTCCTCCGTCAGCTCGATTTCGCGCACAAGAATTTCAACCGCACCGATCCCTACCTCCAGGCGCTCGACATGCTGCCCTCGCAGTACATCCGCCGCGCCGTGAAGTTCACGCCGTTCCAAGGCGAAGACGTCGGCCACATGATCCGCGACGCGGGCCCCGATCTCTTCCTCTTCTCGAGCGATTACCCGCACCCCGAAGGCACCAAGGATCCGTTCGGCAAATTCGAACGCACGCTGGCGGGCATCGGCGAGACCGACAAAGACAAATTCTACCGCACCAACTTCGAAGAGATGATGGGCGCGCGGGCGCTGGTCGGCGCGTAACGCGCACGCGGTTCAAGTTTTCTCTCCACTCAGCCCGCCGTGCAAACGGCGGGTTTTTTGTTGCGCACGCCCCTCATTCCGGGCGCGCGCAGCGCGACCCGGGACCCAGGGGCCAAGCGCACCTCGGTCGATCCCTTAGTTCCGGCTCTCCGCTTCGCTTCGGCCGGAATGAGGGACGCAGACGTTGCGGTCACACGCGCAGCGCGCCCGCCAAATCCCCGCGCTTCATCACTTGCACGCGCGCAAGCCCCAGCCACGCGCGCATCGTGTCCAGCTCTTGCGCCAGCGCCTCCGCCGTAGCGCCGCGATCCGCGCCGGGCTCGACGTGCGCGGCTTGCACCAGGAGTGCGTCGTTGGCGCGATCGGTCTTTAGATCCACGCGCGCGGCGAGCGTGTCGTTGAGCAAAAACGGCAGCACGTAGTAGCCGTAGCGCCGCTGCGGTTGCGGCACGTAGATCTCGATCTTGTAGTCGAACCCGAAGAGCGCCAGCGCCCGCTCGCGCCGCCACACCACCGGATCGAACGGTGCGAGGAGGGCGGCGGCTTCAATGCGGCGCGGCGTCTTCGCGGCGGTATGGAGATACGCCGGCGCCGTCCAGCCCTCGACCTCGGCGGGCAGCACCGCGCCATCCTCCACCAAAGTCGCGAGCGCCGCTTTCACGTAGGGTTTGGGCACGCGGAAATAATCGACGAGATCGTCCACGCTCGCCACGCCCATCGCGGCGAGCGCATTCAGCGTGAGCGCGCGCACGGCCTCGTCACGTGAAGGCGTCGGCGCTTCGTGGACGTGCGATGGGTGCACGCGCTCGGGCAGGTCGTAGATGCGCTCGAAGCCGCGCCGCGCGCCGGTGGTGAGATCGCCGATGCGGAAGAGATATTCGGTCGCGAGTTTGCCGTCGCTCCAGCCCCACCACGGGCCTTTGCG
>CAZXNY010000006.1:0-22212 GCA_964642205.1 uncultured Caulobacteraceae bacterium | reverse complement strand
CAACGCCCGCGACGCCGAGACCGCGATCGAGCAGATGCTGCGTCCACACGCCGCCCGCCGAATGGCCGATGATGATCGGGCTTTCCGGCAGCGCGCGGATGATGCGCTCATAATGCGCGACGATCTCTTTCGGGCCGTATTTCGTGAGCTCTTTGCGCGGATGCGCTTTGAGGTCGACGGGATCGCCCTGATCGCCCGGCCAATCGGGCGTGACGACGGTGTAACCCTTGGCTTCGTAGCGGCTCTTCCAGAGCTCCCATGCTTTGGAATTGAGCCACGCGCCGTGGACGAGAACGATGGTCTTTGTCATGGCGTGCTCTCCTTCATCTGATGAAGTGAGATTGCGCCCCGCCCGGCCCGTTCACCATTCTACATAGGGCTAACGCTCTAATACACGTGTATATGCGCGCTCAGCGGGCGGCGGGCAGCGTGAACACAAACACGGCGCCGCCTTCTGCGGCGTTGCTTGCGGAAATGGCGCCGCCGTAGCTTTCGAGGATCGAGCGGCAGATCGGCAAGCCCATGCCCATGCCACTGGATTTGGTTGTGAAAAAACTCTCGAACGCGCGTTGTTGCTGCGCTGCATCGAGCCCAGGTCCCGAATCTTCGACGGTGACGTGAACGGCCGCGCCATCAAGGCGGGTGCGGATCGCTAGGCGCCGCGCGCTTACCGGCGTTTTCGCCATCGCCTGCGCAGCGTTGACGGCAAGGTTCACCACCACCTGCTGCAATTGCGTGCGATCGGCGAGCACGAGCGGCAGATCGCGGGCGAGCTCCAGCTTTGGCGTCACACTCTGGCCCTGCAGTTCGTGGGCGAGAAACTGCATCGCCTCCTCGATCACGCCATTTATGGCGAGCAACGCCGGCTCGGGCGCCCGGTGCCCTGCCATTGCACGCACCCGCGCGATGATATCGGCGGCGCGCTGCGCGTCGGCGATGATGCGCTGCGTGAGCGCGCGCACTTCCGCCACGTCCGGCTCGGCGCGATCGAGCCATCTGAGGCCCGCGGACGCATTGGTCGCGATGGCGGCCAAGGGCTGGTTGACCTCGTGCGCGATCGAGGCCGTCAGCTCGCCCAACATCGACACGCGCGCGGCGTGCGCAAATTCGGCCTGCACTTGTCGCAACATGCCCTGCGCGCGCACGCGCTCCGAAATGTCGATCACGCCGATGAGGAGTTTGCCGTTCGCGACCGCCTCCGGCGCAAAGCACGCCGTGAAGAGCGCGTCGAACACCTCGCCGTTGAGCTTGCGCAGCTTGGTCTCGGTCGCGTAGCTCGGCGCGCCGGTGACGGCAGCAATCACGCTCGCGGCGTAAACCTGATTGCTCTCCTCCGGCCAATAGACATCGAGCGCCTGCAGAAGCTCGGCCTTATCGCCGCGGCCGAACAACACGACGGTCTGGTCGTTTACGTCGATCACGCGCGTCACGCGCATCATCTCACGCACGAACGCCGGGTTGTCCGCGAAGTAGGCGGCGTAGTCGCTGATCCCTTGCTTGCGCAGCCCGCGCAGCATGGCCCCAACGGGGGAGAAGTCGAGCTCCCAGAACGAGGCGGCCATCGCCTGGAAAAGATTGCGATAGCGGTACTCGCTCTCGCGCAGCGCATCTTCCGCGCTCAGCCCTGGGTGATCGCCGCTCATGACCAAGCCCCGTATCGCACCGCACCCTACTTCGCCAGCGCGCGCTCCAAACAATCGATCAAGGCTTCTGCGGCAAACGGCTTCTTCAAGACGCACAGCGCGCCGCTCGCGAACGCACGTTCGCTGAGCCCAGGTTCGGTGCGCGCCGTGATCATGATCACCGGCGCCGTGCAGCCATCCGCCGTCAGCCGCTCCTTAAGATCGATGCCGGAGAGCCCAGGCATCTGGATATCGGTGACAATCGCGGCGCTTGCGCCGGCCTCGGCGGCGGCCAGGAAGTCCTCGGCGCACGCAAAACCATTCGCACGATAGCCCAAGGAGCGCACCAAGCCGACCAAGGCCGCGCGCAGGGAGTCATCGTCATCGATGATGGAAATCAGGGTGTCTTCCGCCACGGCGCCAATGTCTGCCCCTGCGCGCCGTGATGAAATCATACGCAGGTATGAAACTGCAGTGCTAACCCGGCGGGCGCACGTCCAGCGCCTCAGCCATCCGGACAAGATCGGCCAAGGTCTTCGCGCCCATCTTCCGCATCGCCGCGCCGCGGTGGATCTTCACCGTGATCTCGCTGAGCGAGAGATCGCCCGCGACCTGCTTGTTCATCTTGCCGGCCGCGACCAGCGCCATGACCTGCCGCTCGCGCGGCGACAAGGTGGCGTAAGCGGCCTTGAGCGTATCGAGCTTGCCGCCCGCGGCGCGCTGCGCGCCGTCCCGGGCCAAAGCGGCCGCGACAGCGTCGAGCATTTCCTGATCGCGGAAGGGTTTCGCCAAAAAATCCACCGCGCCAGCCTTCATCGCCCGCACGCTCATCGGGATGTCGCCGTGCCCCGTCATAAGGACGACAGGCAGGCGCACGCCCAACTCTTCGAGCTTATGCTGGAAGTCGAGCCCGCTCATCCCAGGCATGCGCACGTCGAGCACGAGGCAGCCCGGCGCATCGTCACGCGGCGCGTCCATGAAGGCGGCGACAGAGTCGTAAAGCCGCGTCGCCTGCCCCGTCGACCGGAAGAGGCTGTCCAGCGCGCCGCGCAAGGACGCATCGTCATCAATGATATGCACGATCGGCGGCATCGCCAAACCCTACGCTCCCGCACACGGAGGCGGACCTATACCATGATATGAGGCGGGCCAATTGGCGTCATGGCCAACGATGAATGGAGAGGGCGTCGATTTCGATAATGTGATCTTTGCGCGCATGCCATTTGTGCATCGTTCCAATGACGGCGCGTACGCATCCTGGCGTCCCGTGGCGCGAACTTTCTCCCGACATTGGAGGAAGATCATGACGCTTCAACTCGCCTATGCCCCGCCCGCTCCCTTCCTGATTGAGGAAACGCGCCGAGCCGTTACCGCAGACAGCTTCGGTCCGCTCGTCCTGGAGAGCGACCGGCCTATCTTGGTGCATTGCATCTCGGAGTGGGCCGCGCCGTGCCGGGCGCAGCATGGCGTGATCGAAAGCCTTGCGGCCGAAAGCGAGGGCCGCTTTTCCTTCGCCGTGCTCGACGTGCACTTGGAAGAAGAACTCGCAGCACATCTGATGGTGCGTGCGTTGCCCACGCTGCTTCTGTTCAGCAACGGCCGCCTGATCGAGCGCTTCGTCGGCTTCCAGAACGGGCCGCGCCTCAAATCTGCGCTGATCGCCGCCGAGACGCCTGTAACGCGTGCGCTGCTCGCGTCGTAATCGCAAACACACGGGCGCCGGCGCGGGCTCGCCCTCACCCCCGCCTCCGCGCATAGCTTGCGCTGGCGCCCGTGTGTCCCCCCTCGCTCCCCAGCGCCGCGCTTCATGCGCGGCGTTTTTGTTTTGCACCGCCGGTCATGCGCCCGGCGCATCGCAACCAAAACGCGCGCGCATAAACCTTTTCCCCGTCCCGGACGAACTCGGTCACGTCGCCGCAAAGAGAGCGGCGCGCTCTCGGAGACCGACATGACGAATTTCAAACACCTGAAGCGCCTCGGCGCCGCGTCCGCCTTCGCCATTCTCGCTTTCGCCACGCCCGCCTTCGCCGGCGAGTGCCCCGTTGGCGATGTGGCGCCCAACGCGATGCAAGCGGGCGCGACCGAGCCGTCGCGCGTGACCGATACGGTCATTGCTTCGATCGACCTCAGCCAAGCCTACGGCATTCCGGGCCGCTCGCTGCGCATGCGCCGCCTCGAGGTCGAGCCGCAGGGCGTCGTGCCCTGGCATGATCACAGCGCGCGCCCCGCGAACATCTACATCGTGTCCGGCGAAATCACCGAATATCGCTCGACCTGCCGCACGCCGATCACGCACCGCGCCGGTGATGTCGTCGCCGAGCAAGGCGACACGCAGCATTGGTGGCGCAACAACAGCCGCCGCCGCGCCGTGCTGATCTCCGCCGATATCCTGCCGCCGCAAATGCCGATGAACAGCGGCGAACGCTAACGGACCGCCTCGGCCATTCCAGCGCGCCGCATGCGCCCGGAATGGCCGAGCGCCACACGCCCTTCGGGACAGACCATGACAACGCTTGCGCCAACACGCGCCGCGACGGGCGCGCCTGCCTTCTCGCTGATCGTGATCGGGTTGACCGCGTTTTTGACCGTGGTCGATCTCTTCGCGACGCAGGCGCTGCTGCCTTCGCTTGCGGCGCACTATGGCGTGACCCCCGCGGCAATGGGCGTTGCAGTGAACGCTGCGACGTTGGGCATGGCCGTCTCCGGCGTCGCGACAGCGCTTCTGTCTGGCCGGCTCGACCGGCGCTACGCGATCATGTTCTGCCTCGTCGCGCTCGCGATCCCGACGCTGCTGCTCGCCAACGCGCAGGATCTTACGACATTCGCGCTGCTCCGCGTCGCGCAAGGCGTGCTGATGGCGGCAGCATTCACGCTCACGCTGGCGCATCTTGGCGAGCGCTGTACGGCCGCCGCCTCCGCCGGCGCGTTCGCCGCGTACGTCACCGGCAATGTCGCCAGTAACCTCGTTGGCCGCTTGATCTCTGCGAACCTCGCCGATCACTACGGCCTCGCAACCAACTTCCAGGTGTTCGCCGCGCTCAACGTCGCCGGCGGCGTGCTCGTCTTTCTCACGATCCGCAACGCACCCGTACTCCCGCGCGGCGCGACGATGGCGCTTTCGCCGCTGGCCACACTTGCGCGCCACCTGTCCAACCCCACGCTACAGAAGGCGTTCCTGATCGGTTTCACGATCCTGTTCGCCTTCATCGGCACGTTTACATATGTGAACTTCGTGCTGGTCGGCGCAGCCTTCGCGCTGCCAATGATGGCGCTCGGCTTCGTCTATTTCGTGTTCGCGCCGTCGATCCTCTCGACGCCGCTTGCGGGCCGCATCGCGGCGCGGATCGGACAGCCCAACGCGATTGCGCTCGGCTTCGCGATTGCGCTTGCGGGCCTCCCGCTTCTCCTCACGCCCAACCTTGCAGCTGTGCTCGCCGGCATGGTGCTCGTCGCGTGCGGGACATTTGCCGCGCAGGGCGTCGCGACCGGTTACGTGAGCAAAGCCGCAACCGCCGACCGTGGGGCCGCGAGTGGCCTCTACCTCGGTGCATATTTCTTCGGGGGCCTCGCCGGCTCCTACATCTGCGGTCAGCTCTTCGACGCGTTCGGCTGGGCCGCGTGCGTCGCGGGAATCGCCGCCGCGCTCCTCCTCGGCCTCGCGCTCGCGCTTCGCCTCACACCCAACACCTGACGAAAGGACACGCCCATGCTCTCCACGATGGACCAAACACGCCCGCGCGCCGCGATGCGCCCGCTCACCGGCCGTATCGCGCTCATCACGGGCTCAACGAGCGGCATCGGCCTCGGCGTCGCCCAAGCACTCGCGGCGGAAGGCGCCGACATCATCCTCAACGGCTTCGGCGACCCGATGGAGGTGGAAGCGACGCGTGCCATGCTCGCAGAAACCAACATGGTCGCTGCGCACTACCACGGCGCCGATCTTTCCAAGCCGGGCGCGGTCGCGGAGATGATGGCGTTCGCCCGCGCGCACGGCGGCGGGGACATTATAGACAACAAACCCGCCATCCAGCACGACGCGCCAGTCGAAGAGTTTACGCCGGAGAAGTGGGACGCGGTCCTTGCGATCAATCTCAGTTCGGCGTTTCACACCATTCGCGCCGCGCTGCCGCTGATGAAAGAGAGCGGCTATGGCCGCATCGTCAACATCGCCTCCGCGCACGGCCTCGTCGGCTCGCCCTTCAAATCCGCCTATGTCGCGGCCAAGCATGGGATCGTCGGGCTCACAAAAGTCGTCGCCCTCGAAACCGCCGAAACCGGCATCACCTGCAATGCGATTTGCCCAGGCTATGTCTACACGCCGCTCGTCGAAAAGCAGATCGAAGGCCAGGCCAAGGCGCACGGCATCTCGCGCGACAAGGTCATCACCGACGTTCTGTTGAAAGCGCAGCCGAACAAGCGCTTCGCGCAAACGTCCGAAATCGGCGCGCTCGTCGCGTTTCTCGCGAGCCCTAATGGCCAATCGATCACCGGCGCGGCCCTGCCAGTCGATGGCGCCTGGACCGCGTACTGACACTCAAAACAAGGAGGAAACGCCATGGCCGACCAAGCCACCTTCGCGCTGCCGCACACGCGCCGCACCCGCAAAACGGACGCCGAAACCAAAACGATCAACCTCGCACTCCAAGGCGGCGGCGCGCACGGCGCCTTCGCATGGGGCGTCCTCGACCGGCTGCTCGAAGAGGAGCGCGTCACGTTCGAAGGTGTCTCCGCCACCAGCGCCGGCGCGATGAATGCGACCGTGATGGCGTATGGCATGACGCTCGGCGGCCGCGAGGGCGCAAAGCGCGCGCTCGCGTCGTACTGGCGCCGGATCGCGCACGCGGGCCTGATGAGTCCGCTCCAACCAAATGTGTTTGATCGGCTAAGCCACAACCACGCCCTCGAGACATCGCCTGCGTTCGTGATGTTCGATCTCGTGACGCGGCTCTTCTCGCCGTACCAATTCAACCCGCTCAACTTCAATCCGCTGCGGCGTGTGCTGGAAGAGAGCGTGGACTTCGCCAAGCTGCGCGCCGATAGCGCGATCAAGCTCTACCTCTCCGCCACCAACGTACGCACTGGAAAGGTGAAGATCTTCGAGAACGCCGAGCTCTCCGCCGACGCGGTGCTCGCGTCGGCGTGCCTGCCGTTCCTCTTCCAAGCCGTCACGATCGATGGCGAGGCCTATTGGGACGGTGGCTATATGGGCAACCCCGCGATCTTCCCGCTGATCTATGGCTGCGAAAGCAGCGACATCGTCGTAGTTCACATTAACCCGATCGAGCGGATGGAAACGCCAACCAGCGCGCGCGATATTCTAAATCGCATCAACGAGATCAGCTTCAACTCGTCGCTGATGCGCGAGATGCGCGCCATCGCTTTCGTCACGAAACTCGTTGATGAAGGCGCCGTTGCCGAAGGCCGCATGAAGCGCATGCTGATCCACGCCATCGAAGCGCAGGATTTCATGCGCGATCTCGGCGTTTCCTCCAAACTCAACAGCGACTGGGAGTTCCTTACCCATCTTCGCGATGTTGGCCGCGAGCACGCAGAAGCTTGGCTCGCCGAACAGTTTGAGCACTTGGGCGCCCGCACCACGATCGATCTGGACGAGCACTACCTGTGAACGACAACGGGGGATCAACTGTCGCGGGCGTTTGGGCGCGCCCGCTCTTTGCACCGCTCAGAGCGGCGATCGCAGAGCTGCGCGCGCCGCCGCCCATGCCGCCACCGCGCGTGCAAACGGCGATCGCGGCGGCGGAGCAGACGTCCGAGATCCTGGTCGCCTGGGTGCAGCTCGCGGGCGTGGCGCTCTTCGCGGCGCTCTACCTCGCATCGCGCGCCGCGTTCGACGTGCGCGCGGCCATCGAGCCGGTGCCGATCCTCCTTGCGATCTACGCCGCGTTCGTGGGGTGGCGCATGCAGCGCGCTTATGCCGGCGCACTTTCTACACGCCTCCTCTCACTTTCCGCCATCGCCGATGTCGCCGTGCTCACCGCGACGATCTGGGCGTTCACGTTGCAATACGACGCGCCGCCCGCGCTCTATCTAAAGGCGCCGACGCTGCTCTACATGTTCGTGCTGATTGCCCTGCGCGCGCTGCGATACGACGCGGGCCACGTCGTTCTCACGGGTGTCGCGGCTGCAGCCGGTTGGCTCGCGCTTGTGCTCAACGCCGCGCATGCCGGCGCGCCGGTGACGAACGACTACCCCACATACTTGATGTCGCTCTCTCTGCTCTGGGGCGCGGAACTCGAAAAGCTCGCAGCGATCCTCGCTGTCACCGCCGTGCTCGCCCTCGCCGTCGCGCGTGCGCGCAACCTCCTCATCCGCACAGCCATTGAGGAAGCCGCCGCGACAGACCTCTCGCGCTTTCTTGACCGCAGCGCCGCACAACGCGTGCGCGGCGCTGAAACCGCGCTCATGCCTGGCGATGGCGAAATCGTTCCGGCCGCGATCATGTTTCTCGATCTGCGCGGCTTCAGCGCTGCCGCCGCAACGCTGCCGCCGCGCGACGTGATCGCGCTGCTCCAAGACTACCAGCGCCGCTTCGTGCCGCTCATCGAAGCGGCGGGGGGCAGCGTCGACAAATACCTGGGTGACGGGATTCTGGTCAGCTTTGGGACGGCGCGCCGCACCAACCGCGAATGCGCCGAAGCGCTCGCGGTGACGCCGGCGCTACTCACGGCATCAAAAGCATGGCTCGCAGAGCGCGCCGCGCAACACCTGACGCCGCTGCACGTTGCGATCGCGATCACGTCCGGCGATGTGATCCACGGCGTCGTGGGCGCGCGCGACCGGCTCGAATTTACCGTGATCGGTGACGCCGTGAACGTCGCCGCCAAGCTCGAAAAGCACGCCAAAACGGCGAATGCGCGCGTTATCGCCACGCAGGAAACGCTCGACCGCGCCGCCGCACAAGGTGCGCCGATCACCGCAACGCGCCTGTTGAAAAACGCGCACGTTGAGGGCGTTTCCGCGCCGCTCGATCTGGCGATTTTGGCCTGAACACGCTATATCTCTCATGGAGCACAACATGGCCGAGCACTTTCACGCGGATGGCGTTTGCGACTGTCCCGTTTCCGCAACGCGCGACCCTGAATTGGAAGCGCGCCTGCATGTCGTGATCGTCGGCGCCGGGTTTGCGGGGCTCACGGCGGCCAAGCAGCTCGGCAAGGCGCCTGTCCGCGTGACGCTGATCGACCGGCGCAATCACCACCTGTTCCAGCCGCTGCTCTACCAGGTGGCAACCGCGGGCCTTTCGCCAAACCAAATTGCAACACCGATCCGCACCATCGTGCGCAAACAGCGCAACACCGATGTTCTGCTCGGCGAAGTCACGAGCGTCGATCCCGTGAAGCAGACCGTAACACTCGGCAAGCGGCGCGTGTCGTACGACTATCTGATCCTCGCCACAGGCGCGCGGCACTCCTATTTCGGGCGCGACGATTGGGAAGTCTTCGCGCCGGGCCTTAAGTCGCTCGACGATGCTACCGAGCTGCGCAAGCGCATCCTACTCGCATTCGAACGCGCTGAGCTTGAGCCCGATCCAGCCGAACGCGCGCGCCTGCTCACGTTTGTTGTGATCGGCGCAGGCCCGACGGGCGTCGAGATGGCCGGCTCGATCGCCGAACTCGCGCGCCGCGCGCTCGCGGATGATTTCCGCAACATCGACACAGCGTGCGCGCGCATCCTGCTCGTCGAGGCCGGCCCGCGCACGCTCACCGCGTTCGACGAAGACCTCGCGGCCAACGCGCAGCGCTCGCTCGAGAAGCTCGGCGTCGAACTGCGCTTTGGCCAACCTGTCACCGCGATCGACGAGGCGGGCGTCACGCTCGGCGGCGAGCGGATCGAAACGCGCACCGTCATCTGGGCCGCAGGCGTCGCCTCTTCGCCAGCCGCAAAATGGATTGGCGCCGAAGCGGACCGCGCGGGCCGCGCGAAGGTGAACCCTGATCTCAGCATTGCTGGGCATCCGAACATCTTCATCGTGGGCGATTGCGCCGCGGTGACCGACGCAAAGACCAACAAGGCCGTGCCTGGCCTTGCGCCTGCTGCAAAACAGCAAGGCGCGCACGTCGCCACGATCATCGCGAGCGAAGCGGCGGGTCGCCCGAGACGCCCGGCCTTCACCTATGGCGATTTCGGCGCGCTCGCCACGATAGGCCGCAAATCCGCAATCGCGGACTTCGGCTGGATCAAGATGACCGGCTTCCTCGGTTGGTTCTTTTGGTGCGTGGCGCACATTTACTTCCTGATCGGCTTCCGCAACCGCATCGCCGTCGCGCTCGATTGGACGTGGAGCTACCTCACGTTCGAACGCGGCGCGCGGCTCATCACCGGCGCCGTAAACGCGCCCGCGCCCGCGGGCGACCGCGAGCGCAAAGCGGCCTAGCGCGCGCTTGTAACCTCGCTCGATGGCCACGCGTACCCAAGGCGGGCAAGCGCGGGTGATCGCCATGGAAATGAACCAAGTCCGCTACTTCCTGGCGCTGGCCAAGGAGCGCAACTTCACGCGCGCCGCAGAGACTTGTGGCGTCACACAGCCCGCGCTGACGCGGGCAATACAATCGCTGGAAGCGGAGTTCGGAGGCCCGCTGTTTCACCGCGAGCGCGCCCGCACGCATCTTTCCGAGCTCGGGCGCATGATGTCGCCTTACATGGAGACGATCGCCGCGCAAGCCGAGGCCGTGCGCAAGCAAGCCGCCTCCGCCAAGCGCCTAGAGCACCTCGAGCTCAAGCTCGGCGCGATGTCGACGCTATCCCCGATGGTGCTCGCTGACTTCATGGCGACCTTTCAGACGCGCCACGAGAGCCTGCGTTTCCGCGTGCATGACGGGCACGTCGCCGACGTGCTGGAGAAGCTCGCCGCAGGCGATCTTGAGATTGGCGTTGTCGCCCACCCCGATCCGCTGGACGACAAATTCCACGTCATGCCGATCTTCAAGGAGCGGTTCGTCGTCGTGCTCCCTCCGGATCACCCGCTGACGAAGCAAAGCGCCGTGCGTGTTCGCGATCTCGACGATCTGCCGTACGTGAACCGCATGCACTGCGAGTACTACGACGCGTCCGGTAAAGCGTTCGGCGCGCAAGGCGTGCGCGTGCGCAAAGTGTTTCGCAGCGAGCGGGACGATTGGGTGCTCGCAATGGTGCGCGCCGGGCTCGGCTGGGCGTTTTTCCCAGAGTTCTCGCTGATGCCGCGCGACGTCGTCGTGCGCCCGCTGATCGAGCCGGAGTTCGCACGCACCGTCACGCTCGTCACCGTGCGCGGGCGCCCGCACTCGCCAGCTGTCGGCGCTTTCGTGCGCGCCGCACGCGCGCATGCCTGGCCCGTGGCGGACGTTACGCAGCGCGCGATCTAGCCCCGAACGCGCATGCGAGATAGCCGGCGATCGTCAGCGCGCCGAGCACGCCCATGATGTGCCACGACGTCGGCGCGCCGTAATGCGCGAGCTTTTCTGCCGTCAGTCCCGCCATCGCGAACACGAGCAGATAGACGAGCGCCAGCATGGTGCCCGCGCCGGGCGCCGCGCGGCGGAGCGGAAACGCCGTCACGTACGCGCCAAGGACGCCGAGCGAGAGCGATGCGCCCCCGATCAGCGTCATCAGCGCAAAATAAAGCGGCCGGACGTCCGCGCGTGCGGGTTCTGGCACCGCAGCGGCATGAAACCAAAGCAGGTCCTTCACCGTCGCGTAGGTCGCGCCAAACCAGATCAGAAACAGGCTCACGAGCCCAAACAGCGCCAGTCCGGCGATACGCAGCTTCGACGTTTTCATATGCACTCTCCGTTCGCGCCGGAGTTCGCGCTACGCAGCCTTGGCGTTACGCGCGAAAAATTGCGTCCCGCGCTTGTAACCCTGCCTTGGAAGCCGTCGAACTCGACCTTGATTGGGTCGGTGAGAAGCGGTGAGCACGGACGAACCACGCCTGCGCGCGCTCATGCTGGAGGGGCTGAACGGCAGCGCCGTAGCGCACCGTACATTCCTCACGGAAACGAGCGCTCTGCTACGCGGCTATTACCGCCGCCGCCTCGCCTCCAACCCGACCGAGGCCGAAGACCTCGTGCAAGAAACGCTGATCGCGATCCACACGCGGCGCGACACTTACGATCCCTCCTACCCCGTCACCGCCTGGATCCACGCCATCGCGCGCTACCGGCTGATCGATCACTGGCGCCGCGTGAAGCGCCGCGGCGTGCATGTGCCTGTCGAAGACGCGACGCGCTTGTTCCAAGAATCCAGCGCCGACGAAGTCGAAGCGCGCATGGATGCGGCCGTTCTCCTCGAACGCCTGCCGAAAAAGCAGCGCGACGCCATTCGCCTCGTGAAGCTGGAGGAGAAGACCATCCGCGAAGCGTCCGAAATCACCGGCTGGGGCGAGAGCGACATCAAGGTGTCGATCCATCGGGGCCTCAAGACACTGGCGCGGCTGATGCGCGAGGAAGCGTCATGAAGACGACCGACCTCATCGACACACTCGCGCGCGGCGCGCCGCACGAACGCGTGGCCCCGCCTTGGGCCGCCGTCGTGCTCGCGGGTCTGACGAGCGCGATGCTGCTGATGGCGCTTACCCTCGGTCCGCGGCCGGACATCGCAGAAGCGCTCGCGCCAACGTTTCTCAAAGCCGCGCTCGGCGCTGCGGTCGCCGCCGCCGCGCTACCGCTCGTCGTTCAACTTGCAAGCCCTGGCCGACCCGGCGGCGTGCGCATCGTCGTGCTTGCGGCGTTCGGCGTAGCCGCGCTCGCCGCCGCGCTCATCGTGGGCTGGGATGGTTATCACCGCATCATCGCGGACCGCCCGATCCCACGCTGCCTTATCTACATTCCGCTGTTCGCCACGCCGATGGCCGCGCTCCTCTTGTGGCTCGTGCGCGGCCGCGCGCCGACGCGCCTCACGCTCATCGGCGCCGCGATCGGCGCGGCCTCCGGCGGCGCAGGCGCGATGGCCTACGCGGTCTATTGCCCGTTCGAGAACTACCTCACCGTGCTGAGTTGGTATGTGATGGGCATCTCGATCTGCGCCGCCCTCGGCGCACTCGTAGCCGGGAGATTGCTCCGCTGGTGATGCGGCGGTGAACCGGCCGCGTGCCGAAAACACATCGAATTTCTGAACAGTCAGCCGGCAAACCGAGAATGGCTCCGACGGCCGCACCTAACCGAACCTCTCGACATGCATGCAGGTCCAAGCATCCCAATTTCGAAAGTTGGCTACTACGGCGCAATGCCGCAGAGCACACAATAGACCGCGGCCGCCATTCAAGACGGACGAACGTCAACACGCGCTTCCGGCTGTGCTTCGGTCTCGCCGCTGGGAAAGCGTTGGATCGCGGCGATGATTGCAGTGACGCGCACGCCCTCATTGAAGGTTTGCGCGGCTGACTGCGGTTCGTTGCGCCCGCGGCTGCGCCTGTTCCGCGAGGTGGGCGCAGGCGGCTCGATGTTCCCTCTGTGATGAACAGCGATCACACTCAGGTCGAACCAGTCAAGCACGGGCGCGCCAGAACAGCCGCCCGCAGTTGTGGTGAGGTAGTGCAAATAGCGATCGTCCCTTAGCGGATCGCGTTCGCCGGTCAGCGCAGTCAACAGCTCGCCAGCGGCCCGCCCTGGAACACGACAGTCGTCGTGGAATGGCGCGACACCGCCACGCTCGCCGATTGCGCCGAGTATGTGAACGATGGCGCGCGCGCCATCCAAATCCGCTGGGGCAAAGTCAAAGTCCTTCACGCTTATCTCGACACCGCCGTCATGGAAGACGCCATGCGAGGAATGGAGGCAGCTGGCATTCGGGAAGCAGCAGCGCCGAAAATCCAGGATTGACACTCCGTGCATCGCCGCGCCCGCCCGGACGCGGGCGCCAGCGCGGCGATCACGCAAAAAGCGGACTACCGCTTCATCCCAACAGCGGACGCCCGCACAAAGAGACCAGCAAAAGCGCGCACGGCCCCTTGAAAGGAAGGAATGCCTTTCCTTTCTTTACGGGTGACGCGGGATTGCCCCGCGGATTGGAGGCCATTTCCGATGCGTTCCCTACTTTTTGCTGCCGCCGCGGCGATCTTCGCCGTCAGCGCGCATGCTGACGTCACGCCCTATCAGCCGGGCGCGCCGCGCAATTCGTATGGCTGGGCAGAGACCCAGCTCGATGTGAACCGCGTGCGCGTCTCTTTCCGCGGCAATGACGATACGCCGCTCGAGCGCGTTGAGATGTACCTGCTCTACCGCGCGGCGGAGACGACGCTGGCGCGCGGCTACGACTATTTCATCGTGATCGACCACAACGTCGAGACCACGACGGATTTCAACGCCGCCGGCCCACCTGTGCCGCCGTTCATTCCCGCGCGCCGGTATCACCAAGATACACGCCACCAAGCCGTGTCCGACATTCTGATGCAGCGCGGCGAACGTCCCGCTAGCATGACGAATGCGTTCGACGCCCGCACCGTGCGCGCCAACCTCGCGTATCTCGCGCACGTCAACCAAGCCGCGCGCTAACTCCGCCCCACACCAAGGATCCAACAATGCGACTCTTCCTGCTCGCCGCGGCCGCCGCGGCGCTCCTCGGCGCGTGCGCCTCAACCACTGGCGCCTACCAAGAACGCGGCCAATCCAGCCGCTACGGCTATGCCGAGATGCAACTTGAGCCCAACCGCGTGCGCGTGACGTATGCCGGCGACACGGCCTCCTCGCGCGAAACGGTGGAAACGTACCTACTCTATCGCGCCGCCGAAACCACACTGCAGCGCGGTTACGAT
The DNA here is from genome assembly GCA_964642205.1 of uncultured Caulobacteraceae bacterium. Classification (GTDB taxonomy): domain Bacteria; phylum Pseudomonadota; class Alphaproteobacteria; order Caulobacterales; family Aquidulcibacteraceae; genus JBEVOS01. The sequence continues at coordinate 7,842 of CAZXNY010000006.1, read as the reverse complement.
TGCTTCCTCATCGTCGCGCACGATGCGGAAGCCGACCGCCGCTACCAGGCGATCGGCGGACGCCCGCGCTTGGCCGGCGTCTCGATCAGCGAAATTACCAGCCACAATGCGGGCATGGACATCGTGATGTTCGAGGGCCAGCGCCCAGCAGCGATGGCGAACGCGTATGACGCACGCGCCGTCACCGCCTCGCTCGAACCCAGAATCGTGCGCACGGCCGCGCGCTGATCCCCTGGCGCAGCCGCACACGATGAGCCGGCGCCCCATAATGAGGGCGCCGGCTCACTTGCGTTCTGCGCGCTTCGCCTTCGGCTTGGCCTCGGTGATGACGCCGTCCATGAACGCATCAACCGCGAACTTCACATAACGCTCGACCTCCGCACGGGTCGGCGGATCTCCGAGTACCGCGCGCGCGCGCATTTCCGCAGTCATCATGTCGAAACACAAAGCGCCCGCGGCTTCCGAATCCGCCGTGAACGAGATGCGCCCGTCATCGCGCCAAATACGCAGCGCATTCGCCAGCGCCAATTTTCCACGCGCCGTCACCTCGCGGTACATGCGCATCAGCACCGGAAACCGGTGCGCCTCAGCGAACGTCACGCGCACGATCGCCGTCGATTCTCGCTCTAGGTTGCCGGCGCAGACCTGAACGCCGAATTTGTAGAGGAACTCCCGCGGCGCGCTCTCGGCCGGGTTGAGCGCGAAAGAGCGCAGATGATCGGCGACCGTGCGCTGCACATCCCGGCGCACCACCGCCTCGAGAAGCTCGCCCTTATTCGAGAAGCGGCTGTAGAGCGTCTTCGTCGAGGCGCCCGCGCGCTTGGCGATCTCATCCATCGTCGTGTCGGCAAAGCCATGCTCGTTGAAGAGCGAAAGGGCCGCATCCATCAGCCGGTCGGGCAATTCGGCGGTCTGTTCAGCAGAGAGCCTTCCCGGCCCAATCTGCGACTTCTTCGCCTTCGCGGCCGTTTTCATCTTAGCCATTGGCGTCCCTTTCCCGCCCCTCTCAAGAGCGGATATGCGTGCTTACCAGCGCCAGGCGCAGAAAGGAATACCTTTCTTTCCTTATTAGCAGATGCCACATCTGAATTTATTTTATTTTGAAAACAATGCGCTCATGGAAATCCGTGCCTCGGCGAGGACCAAGGGCGTTGACTTATCGAAAAGAAAGCCTTTCTTTCCGTCTTATCGAGCGAGCCCCGAGTGCCGGAGCCGCGCTCCACCACGGGGATCGAAATGCTTCAAAACACCGCCAATCGGCGGCGGCTCCTGCTTGTCTGCTCGGCCGCCACACTCCTCGCCAGTTGCGCCACGCCGCCCGACCTCGGCGCTGCGCCGCAGCTGCGCACGCCAAATTCCTTCGAAACGATCCAGAGCTTCGCCGCACCCGTCGCGGGTTGGCCCTCGGACCGTTGGTGGGAAAGCTACGGCGATTCCGAGCTCACCGCGCTCATCGATGAAGCGCTGGCGGATTCGCCGACGCTTGCGGCAGCCGCCGCCCGCCTTGCCCGCGCCCAAGCCGACGCCCAGCAAGCCAACGCCGCGCGCCTGCCGAGTATCACCGGTCAAAGCGCGACCGAAACGTCTCGCCAGGATCTTTCGGCGGACAACCTGCCGGACGTCATCCGCAACGCCGTGCCGAGCGATTGGTCGACCCAGACCAACGCGGCTGTCACGCTGCAATACCAACTCGACTTCTTCGGCCGCAACCGCGCTTCGTTCGCCGCCGCGACGTCTCGCGCCGATGCTGCCGAAGCTGAAGCAGCCGCCGCGCGCCTGCAACTTTCGACTGCCGTCGCCCTCGCCTACGCCGACTTCGTCCGCTTCCATGCTGACGAAGCTGCGTTGGAAGACGCCGCGCGCCTTCGCCAACGCAGCCACATGTTGGTGCGTGAGCGGGTGCGCGCCGGCCTCGAGAACGAAGGCCAGGCCGCGCAAGCCGCCGCCGAGTTTGCGCAAGCCCGCGCCGATCTGATCGGCGTACGCGCCTCCATCACGCGCACGCGCCATCAGCTCGCAGCGCTTCTCGGCAAAGGGCCCGATCGCGGTCTCGCGATCCCCGCACCGAGCGCACCGCGCGTGCATGCAGCCGGGCTCCCCGAACGTGTCGATCTCGATCTGATCGGGCGCCGTCCAGATCTGGTCGCGGCGCGCCTCGGGGCGGAAGCGGCAGGCCATCGCATCGATGTCGCCCGTGCTGACTTCTACCCGAACATCAATCTCGTCGCGGTTGTCGGCCTGCAAACGCTGGGTCTTGATCGTCTCGGCGGCGGCGAACTTGGGTTTGCGCAAGCAGGCCCTGCCATCTCGCTGCCGATCTTCTCGGGCGGGCGCATCGAGGGCGCCTATCGCGGCGCGCGCGCGGACTATGACGAGGCCGTCGCGCTCTACAACCAATCGCTCACGGACGCGCTTCGTGAAGTCGCCGACGCGATGAGCGATCGCCGCGCACTTGAGCAGCAACTTGTTCAGCAGCGCGCCGCCCTCGCGGCGGCCACTGAATCCTACCGCATCGCAAGCCTTCGCTATGAGGGCGGCCTCGCCAGCTACATCGACACGCTGAGCGTGGAATCCAACCTGATCGCCCAACGCCGCGCCGTTGCGGACGCAGAAGCGCGCGTCTTCGCGCTCGACATCCAGCTCGTCCGCGCTCTCGGCGGCGGCTTCACCTAACTCTGACCCTCACAGCGAACACCCGAACCTCAAGGAGACTTACCATGGCTGACGACATGCGCTTTCACCCCGTCGACGCCGAACCGGTCACGACGGACTACTTCCAACACGACGAACCTGCCGCCGTTGAAGAAGCGCCGGCTGAAGAAACGCCAACCACTGAAGAACCTGCCAAGCCGAGCAAGAAGCGAAAGCTTCTCCTCCTCGGTACGGCCGGCCTGGTCGCGAAAATCGCGATCGGCTTCGGCATCCACTGGGCGCTCACCGGCGCGCATATGGTGACGACCGACAACGCTTATGTCGGCGCCTCCACTGCGCAGGTGAACGCGATGGTCTCTGGCCGCGTCATCGACGTTCGGGTTTCCGACACGCAGATGGTGCACGCCGGCGACATTCTGGCGGTGATCGATCCGGAAGATGCGCAGCTCAACGTGGCGCGCGCGGAAGCTGACTATCAGCGCACGCTGCAGCGCGTTCGCCAATACTACGCGCAGGAAGCGGCCGCTGGCGCGCAACTGAGCGCCCGCCGCGCTGACCTCGCCCGTGCCGAAATCGAGTATGGCCGCCGCCGCGCACTCGCGGAAACCGGCGCAGTCTCGGGTGAAGAACTCACCGCGACACGCTCGGCGTACGAAGCGGCGCGCGCCAACGTGGTTGCGGCGCAGGAGAACCTCGAAGCTCAGCGCATGCTCACGCGCGGCGGCAACGCGGAAAACCACCCGGAGGCGCTCGCGGCTCGCGCCGCGCTCGAAACCGCGCGCCTTTCGCTTGCGCGCACAACCATCCGTGCGCCGATCGATGGCGTGGTGACGCAACGCAGTGCGCAAATTGGTCAGCGCATCGAAGTTGGCCAACCGCTGATGATCGTGGCGCCGATTCAAGACGCCTACGTTGACGCCAATTTCAAGGAGGGCCAGCTCGGCCGCGTGCGTATCGGCCAAGAAGTCGAACTCACGTCCGATCTCTACGGCGACGATGTCGTCTATCACGGACGTGTTGAAGGCATTGGCGGCGGCACTGGCTCAGCGTTCGCCGTTATCCCCGCACAAAACGCCACCGGCAACTGGATCAAGGTCGTTCAGCGCGTGCCGGTCCGCGTCGCGCTCGATCCCGCCGAACTCGCTGAGCATCCGCTCCGCGTCGGGCTTTCGATGGAGGCGCGCATCGACGTGCGTGAGCGACAAACACGCACCGCGTCCGCCGACTAGCGACCAAGCTCCAGGGGATTTTCGCCATGTCCAACCTCAGCCACGAAAGGGAGGCGCCGCTATCGGGCGGCGCGCTCTTCCTTGCAGCCATCGTCTTAGCGAGTGCGAATTTCATCGCCGTGCTCGACATGACCATCGCCAACGTCTCGGTGCCCAACATCGCCGGCAGCCTCGGCATTTCGTCGAGCCAGGGCACTTGGGTCATCACCTCTTACGCAGTCGCCGAGGCGATCGTCGTTCCGCTCACCGGCTGGATCGCCGCGCGCTTCGGCGCTGTTCGTGTTTTCACCAGCGCGATGCTGCTCTTCGGCGCATTTTCGGCGTTCTGCGGCATCGCGCAATCACTCGATATGCTCGTGCTCGGACGGATCATGCAAGGCCTCTCCGGGGGCCTCCTGATGCCTCTCTCGCAAACGCTGCTGTTGCGCATCTTCCCGAAAGAGAAAGCCAACGCCGCGATGGCGATCTGGGCGATGACAACACTCACCGCGCCGGTGCTCGGCCCGATCCTCGGGGGGTACATCTGCGACAACGCTGGCTGGCCGATGATCTTCTTCATAAACGTGCCGCTCGCCCTCTTCTGTGCGCCGCTCGCCTACAAAATGCTGCGCCGCTACGAGCAAGCGCCAGTGCGCATGCCGATCGATCTTATTGGTCTGTCGCTGCTCATCCTCTTCGTCGGAACGCTCCAACTCATGGTCGATCTCGGCAAAGAGCATGCGTGGTTCGAATCGCCGATGATCGTCGCGCTCGGCGTCACGTCAGCGATCGGTTTCATCTTCTTCGTGATTTGGGAGCTGACCGAGAAACACCCTATTGTCGATCTGCGCGTCTTCCGTCATCGCGGCTTCACGGTGAGTGTCATCACGCTGACGCTCGCCTTCGGCGCCATGTTCGCCGCCAACGTTCTCACTCCGCTCTGGCTGCAGTCCTACATGGGCTACACCTCGACATGGGCGGGCATGACGACGGCATGGTCCGGCGTGCTCGCGGTGGTCGCGGCCCCCATCGTCGGCGCCCGCATGGCGAAAGTCGATCCGCGCCGGCTCATCTTCATCGGCCTCATCTGGCTCGCGGTCGTCACCGCCGTCCGCTCGTACGTGACCAACGACGTGACGTACTGGCAGATCGCCATCCCGCTCATGCTGATGGGCTTTGGTCTGCCGTTCTTCTTCGTGCCGCTCACGGCTTTGTCGCTCGGCAGCGTCGAACCGCACGAGACCGCGTCCGCTGCGGGTCTGCAGAACTTCCTGCGCACCCTGTCTGGCGCGATCGCCACCTCGCTCGTGCAGACGATGTGGGAAGACAAGACGAGCGCGACGCACGCCGAACTCGCCGGCGTCGCCGACCGCAGCGGAGACGCCGTGCGCGCCTTCGAAGCGCAAGGCATGAGCCACGACCAGGCGCTCTACGCCCTCAACAATCTCGTTGATGAGCAGAGCGTGATGATCGCCACCAACCAAGTAATGGCGCTCGTCGCGATCGCCTTCTTCACCGCAGCCGCCGTGATCTGGCTTGCCCCCAAGCCCAAGCACGCGATCGACGCAACCCAAGCCGGCCACTGAACAACACACGCAAGATCTAGGAGATTCACAGATGAAAAAGCTCACCACGCAAACGCTGCCCGCCTTCTCCGCGCAAACGCAGCCCGTCTTCATCCTGTTCGGCTCGCCCGAAGGTGAAACCACGATGCGCCAAGCCATCGAGTTCGCCGAGTGTTGGGCCGATCACGCAAGCGAAGCGGCCTATGGCTACGTCGATGCGTTCGAAAACATCGCCGCCGCGCGCGCCCACGGCGTGCGCGTCCTGCCCACGACGCTGCTGATAGAGCACGGCGCCGTCATGCGCAAATTCGAGGGCGTGCACACCAGCGCTCAGTTCGCCGCCGCGCTCTTTTCGCCCACGCAAGCCATCGCCGCGTAACGCAACCCAAACCAAGGAGCCAAAATCATGTCCCTCTCGTCACGCGCAGCCCAAGCCGCCATCGCCGCCGCGTTTCTTTCTTTCGCCGCCGTCGCGCTCGCAGCGCCCGATACACTGGCCACGCTCGGCGCACGCGGCGCGGCCAATGAGGGCGGCGCGATCGCCACGCTCGCCGTCGGCGCGCTTGGCGCGCACGCCGCGGCCGCCGGCCTCTTCGCCGCGTTCAAGCGGTTCAAAAGCTACACGTTCATGGGCTTCGCCGCTGCGCTCACGCCCGTCTTCGCGGCCGATTGGTGGCTCTACGCAAAGGCCGGCGCTTTCAACAGCGCGATCCTTTTGCACGCCGGCGGCATGGCCGCGGCCGTCGCGCTTTGCGCGCTCGGCTTCGGCGCTGCGCAACGCGCCGAACAAACCTTCTGACTCTGCTCCCCCCTCAAGGAACACTCCGATGAAAGCCACCAAAGTTCTGTTCGCCGCCCTCGGCATCTACGCCGTCGGTTTCTGTTTCGATACCGCGCATGGTCAAGTCGTGCGCGCGGCACGAGAGAATGTCGCCGGTGGGCTCACGGCCGGCGGCGCCCACGATGTGCGCGGCCCCTATGGCGGCCGCTCCGTCGGTGAAGGCGGAGTCGTCACCAATGGCTCCGGCGCAGGAGTTAGCGGTCAACGCGGCTGCGCGCGCGGCGCCTACGGCGCACGGGGCTGTGGCGCGGGCGCGACCTCGTGGGACGGCGACGGCAATGTTAGCCACGCGCAGAGCGGCGCCGTGCAAGGCGTGTTCGGCAACACCGCCAGCACGACCGGCTCGTGGGACCGCAATTCAAACGGCGACGTCACCGGCAGCCGCAACAGCCAAGCGCAAATCGGCAATCGCACCTACGACATCGGCACGTCGTACACCTCCGGACAGGGCTTGGACCGGAACGTGACCTGCACGGGTGCATGCTGAGCTGCAACAGCGAGTTGGTATCCGCCATCGCGAATGGCCCACTTGTACTTAGTCGCTCGATCCCGGATTTTGCCGGAGTGAGCGGCGTAGCAACTGGAGGAAGGAAGTGCACTCACGGCGAAACTTGCTGGGCGCTGCCGCCGGCGCCCTTGCCATGTCATGCGCGGGGCGAACGTCAGCGCGTCAGTTCTCGGTGCAGACACACTCGCTTGAAGTCCGCGACAACCGCCTCTTCGTGCAAGTCACGATCAATGGCCGACGCGTTCGCGCCCTGCTCGACTCCGGCGCGGAAATGACGGTCATCGACACCGACCTTGCAGCGCTGCTCGGCGTGTCCGAAGGCCAATCAGTCCAAGCACGAGGAACCGGTGGCGAGGCGGCCGCACGGCTTGTCGAAGGCGTTCAAGTCCAGGCCCTCAGCAGGCACCTTCGAACACCCCGCGTTGCTGTAATCAGCTTAAGCGATGTCGGCCAAAGGCTGCTCGGCGAACCTTTGCCTGCGATCCTGGGCCGCGAGTTGTTCGATGCAGGCCGCCTCTTCATCGATGTCGGCGCCGGCGAGATTGGATGGGTCTCCGCCGACGCCATCCCGCCGGGCATGGAGCTGCCGCTGAGCAGCGAACGCGGCGTGGAGACGTTTCCCTGCTCTGTCGAGGGACGCCAACCCATACAAGCTGTGTTCGACCTCGGGAATGGCAGCAACGTTCTCATCGGCGCTGCGTATGCGCGTGCAACCGGCATTTTGACCGATGGACGCGAAATTACTGAAGAGCGCGGCGGGGGTATTGGCGGCGAACGCGTGCGTCAGCGGCTCGTGTTGGCGTCGCTCGATTTTGCCGGAAGACGCTTTGAGAACATCACCGCTGTTGTTGACGATGCCGATGGCGCCGCAGCCATCAATCTCGGCGTATCTCTGCTCGGCCAGTTTCGAATTGTGACGGACTTTGCTGAACGCAGGATATGGCTCGCGCCCATCTGACCACGTTCGCGCACCACCTCAAGCAATTCCCCGCGAGCACCGCACGTGTTGCAGCTTGCTGTCGATCGCAAGGTTGAAGAGCGCCAAGTCGCGAACGTGATTTGAGATCT
>CAZXNY010000005.1:0-25936 GCA_964642205.1 uncultured Caulobacteraceae bacterium | reverse complement strand
ACGCAGCCGATGTCGCGGCGCTCACCGATGCGCTCGACCTGAAGAACGCCGTGCATATCGGCCATTCCACCGGCGGCGGGGAAGTCACGCGCTACGTAGCGCGCGCGAAGCCGGGGCGCGTCAACAAAGCCGTGCTCGTCGGCGCGGTGCCGCCGATCATGGTGAAATCCGCGAAAAATCCGGGCGGGCTGCCGATCGACGTGTTCGATGGGTTGCGCGCGTCGCTCGTCGCCAACCGCGCGCAATTCTTCATCGATGTGCCCGCCGGGCCGTTCTACGGCTTCAACCGCAAGGGCGCGGCTGTCTCGCAGGGGCTTATCGACAATTGGTGGCGCCAAGGCATGATGGGCGCCGCGAACGCGCACTACGAGTGCATCAAGGCGTTCTCGGAGACGGACTTCACCGAAGACCTGAAGCAAATCGAGGTCCCGACGTTTGTTGCGCACGGCACGGACGATCAGATCGTGCCGTACGAAGATTCCGCGCCGCTGGCGGTGAAGCTTCTAAAGCAGGGCGTTCTCAAGGCGTATCCCGGGCTGCCGCACGGCCTCCTCGCCACGCACCCGGACATCATCAACCCCGACCTCCTCGCTTTCGTTGAAGGAAAGAGGATCGAGGGCGCCGACTGACAGTCGGCGCAGCTCCGCTAGCCGTTGAGCTGGCGGCGTCGCTTTCCAATTGAGTCGCCGCCGTGCGCTGCTAGTCTTTTGGGCATGGCTGCACGCACGCTCACCGCCTTCAACACCGCGACCGCCAGCGAGAACAAGATTCACGCTGACGATGTCGCCTCCAAGTTCGGCTTTACCGGCGGCCTCGTGCCGGGCGTCGATGTGTTTGCTTATCTCGCTCAGGCGCCGGCCGCGCGCTGGGGCAGGGGCTGGCTAAGCGAAGGCGCGATCGCCGCGCGCTTCCTTAAGCCCGTCTACGACGGCGATGAAGCGCGCATCGAGGAAACGGAAGAGGGCGCAGATCGCATCGCCCTCAGCGCCCATGCCCGTGGCGATCTGTGCGCCACGGGTCACGCGCTGCGTATCGCCACGCCGGGAGACACGGCGCCGCTCGCCGCCGGCGTCCTTCCGGAGCGCGGGGCGCGACCCAAGGCATCGTTCGAAAGTCTCCCGGTTGGCAAAGCGCTTGGTCCGCTCACTGAAACCTATTGGGCCGATGTCGGCCGCGCGCACATCGAGGCGACGCGCGCCGATCCCGCGCTCTACGAGGACGGTCTCATCGCCAATCCGGCCTACCTGCTGCGGCGCGCCAATTACGTGCTGGCCCAGAATGTGCGGCTCGGCCCCTGGATTCACGTCGAGAGCGATGCACGCCTGCATGGCCTCGTGCATGACGGAGATCCGTTCGAAACGCGTGCTGAGGTGCGCGCGAACGAAGAGAGCAAGGGCCATTTGATCGTCACGCTCGCGTTTACGATCACCGCACGCGGTAATCTGGCGATGAGCGGCAAGCACGTCGCGATCTATGAGCCGCGGCAAGTCCGCGAACGAGGCTAAGCGTGACAACCGCACCCAAACTTGAAGCGCGCGCGCTCGCGCGCAGTCCGTTCGCCCTCGCGCTTGGCGCCGTGCTGCTGATGGCGCTGTGCTTGCTGCTCTCGCTGCCGCAGATCGATGCGCCGCGCTCGCCGGCCGGAACGCCTTGGCGCGCCGAGACAGGCGCGGCGATCATTCAGGACATCGTTGGCGATGGCGCCGCGCACCCGACGGGTTCTGCCGCGAACGACGCGGTGCGCGCCCGCATCGTCGCGCGCCTCCGAGCCGCCGGCTACGAACCGGTCGAAAGCCAGCACTTCCAGTGCTTCGCGCGGCGGCGCGCGTCGGGCTGCGCGCGCCTGACCAACATCGTCGCCGTGCGCGAAGGCGCCAGCGCCAACGCGCCCGCCATCCTCGCCACCGCGCACTACGACAGCGTCCCTGCGGGACCCGGCGTCGCCGATGATCTCGCCGGCACGGCCGTGATGCTCGGCCTTGCCGAACACCTCGCTACCGCGCCGCCCTCGCGCAACGCCATCGTCTTCCTCTTCACCGATGCCGAAGAAACGGGCCTGCGGGGCGCAGCCGCGTTCGCGGAGAACGATCCTCTGATGCCGCGGGTCGGCGTCGTGATCAACGTCGAGGCGCGCGGCGTGAGCGGGCCGAGCATGCTGTTCGAAACCGGCCCGGAGAACGCCAACCTCATCCGGTTCTACGCACAACATGTCCGCAACAAGATCGCGGATTCACTGAGCTTCGAGGTCTACAAGATTCTGCCGAACGACACTGACTTCAGTGTCTACAGCCTTGCGGGCCTCAACGGTTACAATTTTGCTTTCACCGGTTCGGCCTCGCTCTACCATTCGTTGCGCGACGACCTCGCGCATCTCGATCGCAACAGCCTCCAGCATCATGGCGACAACGTCTTCGCGCTCGCGCCGGCCCTTGCAGATGCGGACCTTTCCGCGCTGCAAGCGACCAGCAACGTTTCCTACACCGTGCTTCCGTGGGGCCTCTCGGTGTGGCCATCGGAATGGAACGCGCCGCTCGCGGCGCTCGCGTTGATTGCACTCATCGCCGCCGCCGTGCTGGCGCGGGGCGGGCTCAGTTGGCGGGCCTGGGCGTGGAGCCTCGCGCCTTTGTTGCTGGCGCCGGCTCTGCTGTTCGCGCTCGGTTGGCTTGCAACTTATCCGCTCGCGATCTGGCCGGGCGCGCAGAGCATCGATCATCCGGCGCCCTGGCCGGGCCGTTTGGCGCTGCTCGCGCTGGCGCTCGTTGTCGCGTTTGGGCTTGGCCGATTGTTCGCGGGCCGCGGCGATTGGCGCGCGCATTTCCTCACGACGTGGTTTGCGCTCGCGGCGCTCTCGCTCACCATCGCGATCATCGCGCCCGGTGCGGCCGCATCGCTGCTCTTTCCCGCCTTGCTTACCGGCCTCGCCGCGCTCCCGGGCCAATATTGGCGCGCGATGCTTTGGCCGGCTGCGGTGATCGGGCTCGCGGCGATTGCGTATTTCTGGGTTGGCCTGTTCGTCTCGCTTGAAGTCGTGCTCGGCTTTCCGGAAAGCAGCGCGCGCACAGTGATGCTCGCACCGCTGGTCTGGGCGCTCACGCCACTCGCCATCGCCGCCGCCACGCTCGCGCGCCGCGCTGGTTCGATCACTGTGGCTGCGTTCGCAGCCAGCGGCGCGGTGTGCGCGGCATTCGCCGCCGCGGCGCCTGCCTACACGATCGATCGCCCGCGCGGCGTGAACGTCGAGTACTACCAGGCGTTCGGTGAAGAGACGCCGCACTGGATCGTGCACTTCATGGGTCCGCCCGATCGGGCCTATCTGGCCGCGAACGATATCTCCCCGACACAGCAATCGTACCAACGCTTCGGCGTTGCAACGGCGCAGCGTTACGCGCGCGCCGCTTCGCCGCTCGATCTTGCGCCGCCCACGTTCGAGCGCACCAACATCGCCATCGCAAACGGCGAGCGTGTCATCACCGGCGTCGTGCGCGCCGGGCGCGGCGGCGCATTGCGCATCGCGGTCGAGGAAGACAGCGGCGTGCGCTGGCTCCGCGCCGAAGGCCAGGAGGTTTGGTCGCGCGAACGCGTTGCTAGCGGCGCACGAACCATAGGCACGTTCGTCGGGCTCGGCGATACGCCAATGGTGATCGAGATCGCCTTCGAAGCTCAGCGCCCCGCGCCCGCGTTCTGGATCAGCGAGCGCAGCGCGCTGCCCGACACGGAGGAGGCGCGCGCGCTTGCCGGCTCACGCCCGCCGGAAGCCGCGCCCATCCATGATGGAGACGGCGCCACAGTCGTCACCCGCATCACGCCCTAGCGCGGCGCGTGCTATCGTCGCCGGGCGGGGGAGAGATTCGATGGGTGAGATCGGCATCGCGCTTGCGGGCATTGCCGTGCTGCTGCTCGCGGCGTTTCTGTTGTCGACGGGTAAGCGCCGCATCCGGTTGCGCGTTGTCCTGCCGGCGTTCGCGCTGCAGGCCGCGATCGCCGCGTTCGTGCTCTACACGCCCATTGGCCGCGCCGCGACGGCGAATGTCGCACGCGGCGTTGAGGCGCTGCTGGGATATTCGCGCGCGGGCATTGAAACCGTGTTCGGCGGGCTGACGAACGTAAACGGTGTCGCCAGCTTCGCGATCAACATTTTGCCGATCATCATCTTCTTCTCAGCACTCGTTTCGGTGCTCTACTTTTTCGGCGTCATGCAGCTGATCGTGCGTTTCGTGGGCGGTTTCTTGCAGCGCGTGCTCGGCGTCGATCGTGTCGAAGCGCTCTACGCGGCGGCGAATATTCTTGTTGGCCAATCGGAGTCGCCGCTTGTCGTTCGCGGCTATCTGAAAGGCCTGACGGATGCGCAGATTTTCGCGCTGATGGTCACGGGCATGGCGGGCGTCGCTGGCTCGATCCTCGCGGCGTATGCGCAGATGGGCGTGCGCATTGAATATCTACTCGCCGCCGCCTTTATGTCCGCGCCCGGCGGTTTGCTGATGGCGAAGATCGTGATGCCCGATGAGCCGCGCGCCGAAGATGCGCAGCCGCCGAACGCGGAGCCGGACGAAGAGAGGCCCGACAACCTCATCATGGCGATCTTCCAGGGCGCGGAAGATGGCGTGAAGCTCGCCGTCGCGGTCGCTGCGATGCTCGTTGTGTTCGTGGCTTTGATCGCGCTCTGCAACGGCATTCTCGGCGGCGTCGCCGGGGTCTTCGGTTATCCCGACCTCACGTTCCAGCGTATCCTCGGCTGGATTTTCGCGCCGGTGATGTTCCTGCTCAACGTGCCGTGGAACGAAGCGTTCGTCGCGGGCGAGCTCTTCGGGCAGAAGGTTATCCTCAACGAGTTCATCGCCTATCTCGATTTCGGGCGACTGCAAGCGCAGCTCAGTCCGCACACGCAGGCCGTCACCACCTTCGCCCTCTGCGGCTTCGCCAATATCAGCTCGATCGCGATTCAGATGGGCGTGCTCGGCGGCCTAGCGCCGGAGCGCCGTCCATTGATCGCGCGCCTCGGCCCGCGCGCCGTGATCGCAGCCTCGCTCGCAAACCTGATGAGCGCCGCCCTCGCTGGCCTGATGCTGACGATCGCGGGCGCTTAGCGCTTCAAACCGATTGCGGCCAAGCGTTCGTCTAGAAATTCACCTGCCGTGATGTCGGCGAATTTCTTGCCTGCGCCGACGCAAGAGGGCAGCACGTCGAGCCGCGTCGCGCGTGTCGGGTGCATGAAGAACGGCATCGAATAGCGGCTCACGTTTGGCCCGGCTGGATTGACGACGCGATGCGTCGTCGCCGGGATCACGCCGTTCGTCATCCGCGCCAGCATGTCGCCGGAATCGACGATGAGGTTCGTCGGCTCGGTCTCGACCGGCAGCCATGACCCATCGCGGTCGAGCAGCTCCAGCCCCGCGCCCTTCGCCGCCACCATGATCGTGAGGAAGTTAATGTCCTCATGCGCCGCGGAGCGCACCGCGCGCGGATCGACGTTCGGTCCAATCGGCGGATAGTGCAGCACGCGCAAGATCGACGTGCCGCGCCGCACCAGCGGATCGAAATGCGTCTCCGGCAGACCCAGCTGCGGCGCGAGCGCGCGCAGCAACACGATGCCCGTCTCGTTCAGCGCCGCGAACAGTTCTTGAAACGCCGTGCGAAACGCCGGCGCTTCCTCCGGCCACACGTTTGGCCCGTCGGCATCGCCGTCATGCCCGATCTGCCAGAACTCCTTGAGGTCCGGCGTGCGATTGTCCTTGGCATGCTCAACGCCGAACGGCGTGTATCCGCGCAAGCCCGCAGCGTAGCGCCGCTTCACGCCGTCTTCGAGGGCGAACACATCCTCGGCCAAGCCATACGCGCGCTTCAGCAGGTCGAGCGAGACACCGTGATCGGTGAGTATGATGAAGCCGTATTCCTGCAGGCCGCGCATCAGCGCGTCTGAGAACGCCGCGCGCGCCGCCGCTTCGCCGCTCGTGAACGCTGCAAGGCTCAGCTCAGGAACGCGCTTGGCCATTTATCGCTCCAACAGCGCTTCAACATCCGCGCGCGTGGGCAGGGAAGGTTGCGCGCCCGCCTTCATCGCCGCCGCCGCGCCCGCCGCGCACGCAAACGCGAGAGCACGCTCCGGCGCCATGCCTTCAAGCAGCGCCACCGTCAGCGCGCCGACAAATCCATCGCCCGCGCCGGTCGTATCGACGGGCGTGATCTTCACACCCGGCGCCTCCGCGATCTTCTTGCCGCGCTCGAACAACGCAGCGCCACGCGCGCCATACGTGATCGCCACGCGCCCGCGCGCCGTGTGCAGCTTCTCACCATAGAACGCCGCTTCGCCTTCGTTCACGACCAGCAAATCCGCGCGCGCGAACAACGCATCCGGCACGGCCGCCGCCGGCGCTAAGTTTACGCACACAAATCCGGACGCGCGCGCGACCGCCGCCGCAACCGTCTCGACAGGTAATTCCAATTGGCAAATCAGCGCGCCATCGATCGCCGGCAGCGCCTCTGGCGCAAAGCGCGCATTCGCGCCCGGCGCGACGACAATCTGATTTTCGCCATCCGCCGAAACCGCGATCAACGCCACACCCGTGGCCGCGCCGGCATCGGCTACACAGCCGGAGAGATCGACGCCATCGCGCTTCAACAGCGCCAGCGCTTCATCGGCCATCGCATCGGCGCCCACGCGCCCAACGAGCGCGACGTCAGCGCCGAGCCGCCGGGCCGCGAGCACTTGGTTGGCGCCTTTTCCGCCGGGATGGCGCGCTAATGTCGCGCCCGTCACTGTCTCGCCCGGCGCCGGCAGCTTGGCCGCGCTCGCGACGAAGTCGAGATTGACGGAGCCGACGACGGTGATGCGCGTCATCGCGCCAGCCTTTCATACAGCATCGCGAACACGCCATCGGCATCCGCATGTGTCGTCCAGAGCGTGCGCGAACCGTCGGCGCCGCGAAACTCAACCTGCGTGTGCCCAAGCGTGAGTTCGGAATCGGTCTCGACGCGGATGATCGCCGGCACGGTCGTGAACAGATGCGGCGCCAGCAGATACGCGATCGTGCACGGGTCGTGCAGCGGCGAGCCGATCGTGCCGGCGTGCTTCAGCTCCACCTCCGCGCCAAATGTGAGGAGGTTGAAGACGGCCTCACCCGCGCGCGTCTTGATGCCTGCCAACACCTCCATGCGATCGGGCGTTGCGCGCACTTGGTGTGTCGCGTCGAGCCCCAGCGTGATCACATCGCAGCCCGAGGCGAACACGATTTGCGCGGCATGCGGGTCAGCGTAGACGTTGTATTCTGCGGAGGCCGTGATGTTGCCGCCCTCGCTGCGCGCGCCGCCCATCACCACGACCGGCCCAAGATGCGCGGCGAGCGCCGGCTCAAGTTTCAACGCGAGCGCCAAGTTCGTGAACGGCCCCGTCACCGCGATCGCGACCTCGCCCGCAGCCCGCGCCATGACGAGATCGACGATCGCGCGCGCCGCGCTTCCCGCTGCTAATGCCGCGCGCGGCTCAAACACCGGCAGCGCGCCCAATCCCGTTTCGCCGTGGAAATGATCGGCGATGATGGGGGGGCGCACCAACGGTGTGGGCGCGCCGGCAAACACCGGCACGTCATCGCGCCCCGCCATCTCGCGGATGATCCGCGCGTTGCGCGAGGTCAGCAGTGCATCGACGTTTCCGGCAACCGTCGTAATGCCGAGAATATCGAGCGCATCGGGTGCGGCAAAGGCGAGGAACAGCGCGACGGCGTCGTCAACGCCGGGATCGCAATCGATGATGAGTGGGCGGGCGGCCATGCGCCCTTGTCCGCCCGAACGGGGCGCCGCTGCAAGAGGAGAACCTAGTTGCCGGGATGGGCGTTCTCCGGTTGAGCTATGCCGGAAATGTCGGATCTCGGACCGTACAAGGCCAAGCGCCGTTTCGGCGTCACGACCGAGCCGGAAGGCGCGCTCGCGCCCACGCGCAAGGATGGCCTCGCGTTTGTCATCCAGAAGCACGCCGCGCGCCGTCTGCACTATGATTTGCGCTTGGAGATTAATGGCGCGCTCCGGTCATGGGCCGTGCCCGAGGGGCCGTGCCTGGACACGAAAGTGCGGCGCCTTGCGGTGCAGACCGAAGATCACCCGATGGAATATGGCGGCTTCGAAGGCCGCATTCCCGGCGGCGAATACGGCGCCGGCACGGTGATCGTGTGGGATCACGGCACGTATGTGCCCGTTGCCGACGACATCGAGGCTGCGCTCAAGGCGGGCGAACTCAAATTCCGGCTCATCGGCGAAAAGCTGCGCGGCGGCTGGACGCTCGTGCGCTTGAAGGATGGCCCGAAGAATTGGCTGCTGATCAAGGAGCGTGACGAAGAAGTCCGCCCGCTCGCCGAGTACGACGTGACGAAGGCCGAGCCGAACAGCGTCATCACCGGCATGAGCGTTGAGGAACTCGCGCGCGCAACGCCAGCGCCGAAAGCTGCACCCGCGAAGAAAGCCGCCCCTTCCAAGCCCGCGAAGATCGCCGGCGCCAAGTTGGGTGCGATGCCCGCGAAGGTCGCGCCGCAGCTTGCGACGCAGATCGATGCGCCGCCGGAAGGCGCGGGCTGGGTCCACGAGATCAAGTACGACGGCTATCGCACGATCGCGCGGTTCGAGAACGGCTCCGTCACGCTCTTCACGCGCAACCAGCACGATTGGACCAAGCGCTACGGCGTGCTCGCCGATGCGTTCAAGAGGCTGCCCTGCAAGAGCGCCCTGCTCGATGGCGAGATCGCGGTGCAGGACGCGCGCGGCGTGACGTCAATTGCCATGCTAGAGCAGGCGCTCTCCGAAGGCCGCACGCACGAACTGACCTTCTTTGCGTTCGATCTGCTGCACCTCGATGGCTACGACCTCACTGGCGCGAAGCTCGCAGACCGAAAAGCCGCACTCGACGCCCTGATCGCACCCATCACGGACGCGCGCGCGCCGATCCAGGTCAGCGAGCACATCGAAGGCGATGGCGCGGCGTTCTTCGCGCACGCTTGCCGCCTTGGCCTGGAAGGCATCATGTCCAAGCGCCTTGATGCGCCCTACGTGCAGCGCCGCACCAAGACATGGGTGAAGGTTAAGCGCGCTTACGTGGGCGATTTTATCGTCGTCGGCTTCACCGTGACTACGCCCAAACGTGTCTCCGCGCTGATCCTCGCCGAAGAGGATGCGTCTGGCGAGCTACTGTTCGTTGGCCGCGTCAGCTCCGGCCTCACCGATCAAAGCGCGAGCGAGCTTTTCAAGCAGCTCTCGAAGCGCGCAACCACAACACCGACGGTCGAAGCGCCCAAGATCCCCGGCGCCGTCACCTGGACCGAGCCCGCGCTCACCGCGCGTGTCGCGTTCAACTCGCGCGCCGACGATGGCGCCCCACGCCAGCCCGTTCTCGTCGGCACGTCTTCCTACAAGAAGCTTGCGCCCGCGACGAAGCCCAAGCTCGTCACGGATCGCGATCTCGCCGCCATCCGCCTTACCAATCCGGATCGCGAAATCTTCGAGGGCAGCGGTGTCAACAAGCTCGACATCGCGATCTACTACGCACGCGTCGGCGATTGGATGCTGCCGGACTTGATGCGCCGGCCGGTGTCGATCATCCGCTGCCCGACAGGCGCGCTCAAGGATTGCTTCTACCAGCGCCACGCGTTCCACGGTCTGCCCGCTGGCATCGGCACGATCCCGCTCTCCGACGATGAGGGCCGCGGCGAGTATCTCTTCATTGAAGATGCGCGCGGTTTCCTCTCGCTCACGCAATTCGGCGCCATCGAGTTTCACCCGTGGCCGTGCAAGGTCGGCGATCCCGAACATCCAGATCGTTTCGTAGTCGATCTGGATCCCGATCCGTCCGTCGGCTGGCCGCAAATCCTCGCTGCGGCCGAACAACTGCGCGCACGTCTGCAAGCGCTCGGGTTCCAACCGTTCGTGCGCACGACAGGCGGGAAGGGACTGCATCTTGTGATGGCGCTCGCGCCAGGCTGCGATTGGAAAACGCTGCGTGGTTTTGCGGAAGCGTTCGCCCGTTCCGTCGCGCGCGATGCGCCGACCGTGTTTACCAATTCACCGACCAAGCCCGCCCGCAAGGGCCGCATCTACATCGACTATCTGCGCAATGTGCGCGGTTCGAGTGCGGTTGCGTCCTACTCACTGCGGGCGCGGACTGAGTTCGGCGTCGCCACGCCCATTGACTGGTCCGAACTTCGCAACTTTGAGGGGCCACAGGCGTTTAACCGAAAAACTGTCCTGAAGCGGCTGGCCCGTCTCGCCAGCGACCCCTGGGACGGGTTACAATCGTCGGCGACGGCGATCTCGCAGAAGGCGCGGCGCGACGTCGGCATGAAATAACAGCAGCGCCTCGATGCGCTGCGAATTGGTCGGGCACACACACAAGGGATCAGCGCCAATGGCAGGGCGTGCATATTGGAAAGGCTTTTTGCGGCTGTCGCTGGTGTCGGCGCCCGTGAAGCTCTACTCGGCGACGTCCTCGTCGGCCGGCAAGGTCTCGTTCAACCTGCTGCATAAGGACACCAAGAACCGTGTCTCGCAGCGATACGTCGATCCCGAACTCGGTGAGATCGATCGCGCGGACTTGGTTAAGGGCTACCAGTTCGAGAAGGACAAATACGTCGTTGTCACGCCCGAAGAACTCGAGGCTGTCGAGGTCGAATCCTCGAAGACGATCACGATCGACGGCTTCGTGAAGGAGAGCGAGATCGATCCGATCTATCTCGACTCGCCGTATTTTCTCGCACCCGACGGCCCGGTTGCGGAAGAGACCTACGCGGTCATCCTCGAAGCGATGAAGGAAGCCAAGAAAGTCGCCATCGCGCGGATCGTGCTCTCGGGCCGTGAGCGCCTCGTCGCGATTCAGCCGAAGGACGAGGGCTTCCTGATGACGACGCTCCGCTCGGCCAAGGAAGTGAAAGACAGCAAGGACGCGTTCGACAAGCTCAACGTCAAAATCGCGCCCGACATGCTGACGATGGCCAAGCAAATTATCGATCAGAAGACCACGAAGTTCGCGCCCGAAGAATTCCACGACCAGTACGAAGACGCGCTGCTCACGCTGATCCGGTCGAAGATCAACGGCGGTGAGCCGGTCATCACCAAGGCGCCCGAGCGTGGCAACGTCGTGAACCTGATGGATGCGCTCCGCCGGTCCATCGAAGAGGAGCGCCGTCCGCCGGCGCCGAGCGTCGGCAAAGCCGAAAAGGCCGAGAAGGCCGAAGGCAAGACCGCCGCGAAAGCCGCGCCGAAAGCCGCTGCGAAGAAGGCCGCCGCGCCGAAGAAAACCGCCGCCAAGAAGAAGGGCGCGGCCTAGCGCACATGCCCGCCGCGCTGGACCTACGGGGCAAGTCCGCCGCACTGTACGGCCGCTTCTCGCCAAACGGGCGAGAGCGGCTCACCTCCCTGGTGTCGCTGCGTGGCGGCGCGGTCGCGCGCGATCTTACGCGCCGCTCGCATCTGCTCGTCATCGGCGCGTGCGCGACGCCGCTGATCGCCAACGGCCATCTCGCCGCGCGCCTCGCCGCCGCGCGTGACCGCAAGCTCGCGATCTATGCGGAGCGCCATTTCTGCGAACTGCTTGTCGGTGAAGAAAGCGCTCCGGCGACGCTTCCGCTCGCCACCGCCGCCGCGCAATCCGGTATCGCGGCCGATGATATTCTGCTGCTCGCCGCGTTCGACATTGTGCGCGCCGAAAATGGCAACGTCCGCTTCGGAGATACGCAAACGCTCCGCACCGCGTCGGAGCTGCTTTCCGCCGGCCGTAGCTTCGCAGATGTCGTGTCCATCCTCGCGCGTGTACGCGATCTCGCTCCGAAGGGCCGCCACAAAATCGTGCTCGCGCGCGACGGTCATGCGGAGCTGCAATGGGAGTCCGGCGTCACCACGCTTGAAGGGCAGGGCATGCTGCCGCTCGATTATCAGCACGCCACCGTTGAGGAGATTTTCGAAGCCGCCGAGGTCGCGGAGGCCGAAGAAGATCTGCTCCTCGCGTCTCGCCTTTACGACATGGCCACACGCGCCGATCGCCGCGATCCGATCGCGCCCTATAATCTCGGCAACATCAAGCTGAGCGCGGCGCTCTACGACCAGGCCGTCATGGCCTATCAAAAGGCGCTCGTGCGCGATCCGCGCTTTGCCGAGGCGCGCTACAATCTCGCGCAAGCCTATGAGGCGATGGGCAAGACCGAAGAGGCCCGCCGCACGCTTCAGGCGCTGCTGGACGATGCGCCTGATCATGGCGATGGCCGCTTCAACCTCGCGCAGCTCGAATTGAAGCGTGGCGATCTCGCCGCTGCGAAAACGCATTACGAGCTCTATCTCGCGAGCGACCCGCCGGCGGATTGGGCCGCCAAGGCGCGCAAAGCCATCACATATTGCGCCGCCAAACTGGCGAGCTAACCCCGCGCACGATTGATCTGGCTCAACGCGCACGCGCCGCGCGGGCGCCAATCTCGCACAGCTTCGGCGAACCCCGCACGAGGCGTATCCAGCTGGCGCTCCGCGATCCCCCCAAACGCGCGGAGCGCCCGTTTTTTCACGTCAGCGCAAAGTGCGTGCGCACAACGCCCGAGCCGGTCCGCTCAAGCCCGGCGCCCAACTCGCGCGCCAGCTCGATCATCTGGAGATTTTCCTCCAGCACGTCGCCCCAAAGCGCAGGCACGCCGCGGCTGCGTGCATGCGCGAGCGCCTCGCGCATCAAGGCGCGCCCCAGGCCCCGCCCTTGCCGGTCCGATCGCACGATGATTGCGTACTCCCCCGTTTCGAAATTTGGATCGAACGCGAGGCGCACCACGCCGGCGATGGCGCCATCCGGCTCAAGCGCGATCAGCGCCATCTCGCGGTCATAGTCGATCTGTGAAAGCCGCGCGGCCAAATTGTGCGACAGGCCCTTCATCGGCGCATGAAATCTGAGGCGCATGTGCTCAGGCGCGGTGCGTTCGCCAAGCGCGATCAGCGCGCGCTCATCTTCGGGCCGGATCGGGCGCAAATGAATCGTCGCGCCATCGAGCAGGGTAATGTCGTGCGCAAGCTGCGACGGATAAGGGCCGATGCTCAAGCGGCGCGCGGGATCGCCCGTGTAAGCCCGCACCACGATGCGTGCGTCGAGCGCCAGAACGCCGGCTTCGTCAGCCAGCAGCGGATTGATGTCCAATTCGTCGATCTCCGGTATCTCCACGATGAGATCGGAGAGCGCCACGAGCGTGCGTGCGATGGCGTCGATATCGGCCGGCGGCCGGTCGCGGTAGCCACTCAGCAGCTTGAACACCCTGGTGTTGACGATCATGCCGCGCGCCAAGGCGGTGTTGAGCGGCGGCAGACCGACGACACGGTCCTTCAGGATCTCCACCGCGACTCCGCCCTGGCCGAACACGAGCGCTGGCCCGAACGTGCGATCGACGTGCGCGCCGAGGATCAGCTCATGCGCCCGCGGGCGCGCGATCATGCGCTGAACGATAAAGCCGTCGCGCCGCGCCGCGGGCGCAAGGCGGGCGGCGCGGTCGGCCATCTCCTCAGCGGCGCGCGCCACAGCTGAGGCATCCGCCAGATCGAGGCGCACGCCGCCAACGTCTGATTTATGGGTAATATCGCGCGAGAGAATTTTGAGCGCGACGGGAAAGCCAAGCCGCGCCGCGATATCGGCGGCCTGCGCGGGCGTTGCCGCGACATGCGCTTCCACAATCGGCACGCCATATGCGGCAAGCACGCCGCTCGCTTCCGGCGCTGTGAGCAGCGCGCGGCCTTCGCTTAGAACAGACGTGATGATTGCACGCGCTCGCGCCTTGCCTTCCGGTCCGGGCGCGGCGACGGCTTCCGGCGTTTCCATGAGCGCGGCTTGGTTGCGCCCATATTCGACGAGTTGCATAAACGCGCGCACGGCCTCATCGGGCGTTTCGAAGTTTGGCAGTCCTGCTTCGCTGAGGCGCCTGCGCGGCGCTTGGGCCGTCGCATCGCCCATCCAGCACGCGAGCATTGGCGGATACGTGCGGGCGCCCTTCGCGGCAAGCACCGCTTGCGCCGCTTCCATACTGTCAGAGACGCCGGTCGGGCAGTTCATCACCAGCACGGCGTCCTGATCGGGCGCCGCGAGCACGGTTTCGAGTGCGGCCTCGTAGCGATCGCCACGCGCATCGCCCAGAATGTCGATCGGATTGGCGCGCGACCAGTTGGCCGGTAACGCTGCGTCGAGCGCCGTTTTCGTCTCGTCCGCCAGCGGCGCCAGTGTTCCGCCAAACGCGTCGAGCGCATCAGCCGCGAGCACGCCAAGCCCGCCGCCATTGGTGAGAATGGTGAGCCGCGCACCGCGTGGGCGCACGCCGCTCGAAAGCGTCTCGGCTGCATCGAACAATTCGCGCAACGCGCCGACGCGCAGCATCCCCGCGCGGCGGAACGCGGCGTCATAGACGGCGTCCGCGCCTGCAATCGCGCCGCTGTGGGAAGCGGCGGCGTTTGCGCCCATCTCGCTGCGCCCGCCTTTGACGACAATCACCGGTTTGGCGCGCGCCGCGATCCTGCCGGCGGACATGAATTTGCGCGCCTGCGTCACGTTCTCGACGTAGAGCAGAATGGCGCGCGTCTTCGTGTCGAGCGCCAGAAAATCCAGGAGATCGCCGAAGTCCACGTCCGCCATGTCGCCGAGTGAGACGATGTGGGAAAAGCCGATGCCGCGCGCCTTGGCCCAATCGAGGATCGACGTCGCGATCGCACCCGATTGCGTAAGAAACGCAATAGAGCCGCGCTCGGCTTGCAGATGCGCGAAGCTGGCGTTGAGGCCGATATGCGGTGACAGAAATCCAAGGCAATTCGGTCCAATGATGCGCATCAGGTGCGGCTTGCCTGCGTCGAGCAGCTTTTGGCGAAGGCCATTGGCGCGCGTGAGCCCCGCCGTAATCACCACCGCGGCGCGGCAGCCGCGCGCGCCAAGTTCGGCAACGAGCCCAGGCACCGTCTCCGCCGGGGTTGCGATCACGGCGAGATCGGGCGCGCGCGGTAGCGCCGCGATCGACGCGTAGCTCTGCTCGCCCTGGATCGGATCGCCGCGCGGATTGACCATGTAGAGCGGCCCGGCAAAGCCGCCGTCGCGCAGATTGCGCGCCAAGACAGCGCCGACAGAGCCCGCGCGGTTGCTGGCGCCGATCAGCGCGATCGCCTGCGGCTCGAACAGGGCATCGAAATTGCGTGTCGTCATGGCGTGCGCATCGCAGTCCATCGAGGAGGGCGTTGGTTGATCCAGCGCAAAGCCGCGTGCGCCGCAAGACCTACCGATGGACGCAGCCATGACAAACGCGACATCCTCCCTCCGCCGCATCCGTCTCGAACGCGCCCGTGAGCCGGTCCATCCGCAGGGCGACGCGCATATCGGTTACACCTTCATCGCGCCGCTTGACGGCGAGGGCCGTATCGATCCGGATGCGTGGCATGATCTGCGCGCGCACTGCACGGTCGTGCGCTTCGGCGATGGGCAGGGCGAGACCGGCGTTCTGCGCCGCCGCCCCGGCGGCTCGTGGGCGTTTCACTACGAAACCGGCGGCGTGCCCGATGACGACGCCGGCTATCGCTTCGATGCGCACCGGTTCGTCGTGGGCGAGTACGTCACGATCAACGAAGACGAGGGCGCTCACACCTATCGTGTCGCGGCCGTGGCGCCGCTCTAGCGGCGCGCTTTGCCGAGCTTGCGCGCCGCCGCGAGCGCGCGCGCTGCTGCGCCGTTTGTTTCGATCATGCCGAATAGCGAGAGCCGCACGGGCGACACGCCCGCCAGGCCAAGGATGCTCTTGGCGATTGCTTGCACGCCGTGGGCGCCGAACATCAAGCGATACGCCAAAGCGGGCATGCCCATCGTCACGATCAGGCGCGCCGAGCGCCCCTTGAGGTTTGCTTGCGGGCCGGCTGGCCCTGCACTTGCCGCAAAGCCAGCGCGCGAAACCTGTTCGAGAAACGCACGCATCAGGGAAGGCGCAGCGCCGAGCCAAAGGGGAAACACGAACACGATGTGTTCCGCCCACATGATCGCCGCGCGCGCATCGGTGATGAACGTGTCCTCTGGCGCCGCGCCAAACTCCGCGGCGCTTTTGATGAACGCGCCCTGCCAGCCGCTGAGCGCAAGAATACGAACGTCCGCGCCCGCCTCGCGTGCGCCAACGGCGTAGGCGGCGGCCAGGGCGTGCGAAAGCCGCGCGGGCGCGGCGTCCGGATGTGCATCGACGATCAGTAATCTCTGCGGCATGCTCCACACCTAGGTCCGGCCGCGGTTCGCGGATTGACCAGGCTCAAGCCGCTCAGGCCAAGGCGTGGAAAGGCTCGCTCATGAGCGTATCGTTGCATGTGTTCGGCGCGGCTGGGTGCGTCACGGGGTCGTGTCTGATGGTGCAAACGAGCCGCGCGCGCGTGCTCGTCGATTGCGGGCTGTTTCAGGGTCCCAAGACGCTGAAGCAACTCAACTACGGGCCGTTTCCGTTCGATCCGGCGCAGATCGACGCGGTGTGTCTCACGCACGCGCACATCGATCACAGTGGCCTCATTCCGAAGCTTCATGTCGCGGGCTATCGCGGCCCTATCTTCGCAACGCCTGCTACCGCGGAGCTCTGCAGCATCATGCTGCCGGACGCGGGCGCGATTCAGGAAATGGAAGTGGAATCGCTCAACCGGCGGAACAGGCGCCACGCGCGTGGGCCAACAGAGCCGATCTACACCGCTGCGGATGCGGAAGCCTGCCTCGCGCAATTTCAAACCACACCCTACGATTCCTGGAAGCGCGTCGCGCCTGGCATGCGCGCGCGTTGGTGGAACGCTGGCCACATCCTCGGCTCGGCCTCGATTGAGCTTGAGGTGGAAGAGGACGGCGCAACGCAGCGCTTGATGTTCTCGGGCGATCTTGGCCCTGGCGGGCGCGACTTTGCAGATGACCCCGCCGGTCCCGCGGGCGTCGATCACGTCATCCTGGAAAGCACCTACGGCGATAAGCTGCGCCCGCCGATGACGCAGGACGCGCGCCGCGCCGCGTTGCGCGCCGAGGCGCTCGCCGCGCACGCGGCTGGAGGGCCGCTGCTCATTCCTGCCTTCGCGGTCGAGCGCACGCAGGAGCTGCTCGTCGATCTGCTCGCCATGATGGAGGCGAACGAGGCGCCGCCAGCGCCGATCTTCCTCGATTCACCGCTCGCGATCCGCGCCAGCGACATTTTCCTCCGGCATGCTGGGGAGGGTCCATTCTCGCGCCTACGCGAGTCAGCCTGGTTGCAGTTCACCGAGAGCGCCGGCGAGAGCAGGGCGCTTGAGCGCTTGCACGGCTGGCATGTGATTGTGGCGGCGAGCGGCATGTGCGACGCGGGCCGGGTGCGCCACCACCTGAAGCGCTTGTTGTGGCGCGAGGAAGCGACGGTTCTGCTCGTTGGCTACCAAGCGATCGGCACGCTGGGACGCCTGCTGCAAGAGGGCCGCCGCTCGGTGCGCATCCAGGGCGATGACATCAAAGTGCGCGCGCGCGTGCGCATGCTCGATGTGTATTCCGGTCACGCCGACGCTGATGCGCTGGTCGCGTGGGCCAAGGCGCGCGCTCCGATCGGCGGCTCGGTCATCCTCACGCATGGGGAGCCGGAAAATCTTGAAGGGCTGGAGCGCCGCCTGACTGCAGCGAATGTCGCCGATGGCCGCGTGGTCGTCGCCGAACTCGATCAGCGCTACCGTTTGCAGCCTGCACGCGCAGGCGCGACAGACGCCGCCGCGCCCGCGCCACGCATCGCGCCAAAAGCCGTATCGCGGCTCGACTGGCACAATGCGCGGTCGGATTTCCTTGGCCGTCTCAACGACGCGCTGGACGCTGCGCCGTCGGACGAAGCGCGCGAGCTTCTGCTGGCAGAGCTGCGCGCGCGCTTGCCGGACTAAGGCTGCGGCGGCGTGACGATCTTGGCGACGGTCTTAGCTTCGGCGGCGTATTCGGCGCCGACGCGCTGCATAAACGCGACATGCGCGCGCATGAAGGCTGCCGGCTCGCTCGCGGCCGCAAGCTCTTCCAGATAATCGCCATACGCGCGGAAGCGGCGCGCCATGAAGTGCATCGCCTCGGCCATCGCCGGCGGCGGCGTGGTCAAGAGCGCGTAGGCGGCGAAGGGGTCGGGCGTCGTCGGTGGGGTTTGGCGGGACGTGGGCTTGCTCCTTATGCGCGAAGCCAAGCGCGCCGGCGCCGCAATGCCTTGATCGCCATCAAATCACGCGGTGCGCGCGCTTGAGCCGTGTCAAGCCGCGTCCGCTCTGGCGCGCCTATGATGCATGAGGTCCACGCTACGGAGAACGGCAATGGCGATCCGCGATATTTTGGTTTTGCTCACGAGTAAGCGCGACAAGGGCACGCTGGAGGCGGCGTCCAATCTCGCGCAGCGTCTTGGCGCGCGCGCGCGCGGCGTTTTCCTCACCATCATCCCAGACAACACGTTTGCGGACGCCGGGCTTTCGGCGCGCTTTGCAGGTGAGATCATCGCGCAAGCGCGAGAGGGCGCGGCGCAGGAATTGTCCGTGCTGCGGCGCGCCGCGGAGCGGTTCGCTCATCCCGTCGAGCTGACATCCGCCGAAGCGTTTTACGGCGCGGCTGGCGAAACGGCGGCGATGCATGGCCGCCACGCCGATCTCGTGATCTTGACGCGCCCGGTTTCTGGCGATGAGCGCCGCCCCCTGTTCGAGGGCGTGCTGTTCGGCTCGGGCCGCCCGGTTCTGTTGTTTCCGGAAGGGTGGAAGGGCGCATTGCCGGGCGCGAACGTGCTCGTCGGCTGGAATGCGTCGAAGGAAGCGGCGCGCGCGCTGCACGACGCGCTTCCGCTGTTGACGGACAAAGCCCGCGTCACGATCGCGACGGTCGATGCGCAGCCCGGCATGTTCGGCCACGGCGACGCGCCCGGCGCCGACATCGCGGCTCATCTCGCGCATCACGGGCTGAACGTCGAGGTGCGCAATCTCGACGGCATGGGCCGCGGCGCCAGCGGCGCGCTGTCGGAGGAAGCCGCCGCGCTCGGCGCCGATCTCGTGGTGCTGGGTGGCTACGGGCACGCGCGGCTCGCGCAGTTCGTGTTCGGCGGCGTGACCCGCGATCTCACGGCTGGCGCCGGCACGCCACTCTTACTGTCGCACTGAGAGGGCAAGGAACAGGCGAAACGAAACCGGCGGCGCCATGGCGCCGCCGGTTGGCTTTGTCGGACGTTTGTCTGCTAGGCGGCTTCGCTGTGCGGCGCCTCTCCGCCTTCGGCCAGTTCGGTCAGAATGTCCGGCCGGCGCAGCACGCAATGATAGAGCGAGGTGAGCCGGATCCAGCCGCGGCGCTGAAACTCCGAGAACTTCCGCGACACGGTCTCGAGGCGCAGGCCGAGAAACTCGGCGATGTCTCCGCGCCGCATCGGCAGATCGATCTCGACCGGGCCTTCCGCGTCCGGCTCGGCAAGCGAAAGCAAGAAGCCCGCAATGCGCTGGTCGGCGGTTTGGGCGCCAATCTGCGCGAGTTGCATTTGCGCGGCGGCGAGCTGGCGGCCAGCCTGATGCAGCAGCGCTTCCGCAAAACCCGGTTCGCGCCGGCACAGCTCGCCAATCTGGCATGTGGCGATCGCGCGCACGCGCACCGCATTCACGGCTTCGGCCGAATTGAGATGCCGCGCGCCGGGCTCAAGCCCGAGCACGTCGCCAGTTGTGGCGAAGCCGACCACCTGGCGCTGGCCGTCGATCAGCGTGCGGTAGAGTTTCACGCAGCCTTGTTCGATCTCGTAGAGGCTGGTTTTCTCATCGCCTTCGCAAAACAGCGGGGCGCGCGCCGCATAGGCGCGGCGAGCGCCGCTTGGCGCGACCTTGCGGGCGGCGGCGGGGGGCGGCGAAAGGTCGTGATGCGAGAACGAGATCATGTGGCTATCCCCAAACGGGCCGCTCGGGGCGGCCGGTGGGGAAAACGTGGTCAAGGCTCGTCACCGCCGTTTGCCGGTGTGTTACAGCTTACGTGACGAAGTGTGACAGACCGGAAGGGGCCTTTTGTCTGAGACGCCTGAGATCCTGATCGTCGATGACGATTCCGCCCTTCGGGAAACGTTGGCCGACTTTCTGACCGGCGAAGGCTATTGCGTCGCGGAAGCAGAAAACGTCCGCGCCGCCCGCGCGCGCGTGGCGCAGCGCCGCCCCGCGCTCGTGCTTCTCGATCTCAACATGCCCGGCGGGGACGGCCTGCCGCTCGCCGCCGAGATTCGCGCGCAATACGGCACGCCGCTCATCATCATATCCGGCAAAGCCAGCATGACGGATAGGGTCGTCGGTCTCGAAGTCGGCGCCGACGATTACCTCGCCAAGCCGTTCGAGCTGCGCGAGCTGCTCGCGCGGGTCCGCGCGGTGTTGCGCCGCGCCCAGGCGCACGCGCCTCAGCCCGCAGCCCAACCGGATGCGCGCACGGCTTCGTTCTGCGGCTTCACGCTCAACGCCACGCGCCGCACGCTCAACAACGCCGCGGGAGAGCCGATCGCGCTGACCGGCGCCGAGTTCAACTTGCTGCTTGCATTCGTCGAGCACCCGAACCGCGTGCTGTCGCGCGATCAGATCGCCGATTTCACCCGGCGCGACGATTGGGACGCGTTCGACCGCAGCATCGACACGCAGATCAGCCGCCTGCGCAAGAAGATCGAAGCGCCCGGCGCCGATCCGGTGATCCAGACCGTGCGCGGCGAAGGCTACGTGCTCGCCGCCGCAGTTGCCTGGTCGCGCGCCTAGTGTGCCGCGCGCGCGTCCAGCGCCTGGCGCAGCACGATTGAAAGCGCGCTCTTGGAATAGGGCTTCGACAAAAAGAACAGATGCGCGCGATCGACGCCATCGCCCGTCGCCATCTCTTTGGAATAGCCGCTCGTCAGCACGAGCGCGCTTTGCGGTGAAAGCTCGCGCACGACGGCGGCGACATCGTGCCCGCTCATGCCGCCCGGCATCACGATGTCTGAAAACACCAGATCGATCGTTCCCGGATGCTGCTTCAGCATGTCCATCGCTGTCGGGCCGTTCGCAGCCACCAGCACGTGGTAGCCCAGCGCTTCCAGCCGCGCGACCGTCACCAAGCTTACGTCCGGATCATCTTCGACGAGCAGAACCGTTTCGCCGCGCCCCATCTGTACGCGCGGATCGGCAGCGCTCGCGCCAAGGCCGCGCTCGGCGGCTTGCGGGAAATAGAGCGTCACGCGCGTGCCGTGGCCAGGCTCGCTGTAGATCCGCGCGTGACCGCCGATCTGCTTCAAGAAGCCATACACCATCGAAAGCCCAAGCCCGGTGCCTGCGCCGGTTTCCTTGGTGGTGAAGAACGGCTCGAACGCGTGTTCGCGCACCTCCCGGCTCATACCTGCGCCGGTGTCCGAAACAGAGATTGTCACGTACTCGCCAGGCGGCACATCGCTCACCGCGCCCGGCGTTTCTACAAACGCTGCATTCTCCGTTTCGATCACGAGCTTGCCGCCGCCAGGCATCGCATCGCGCGCATTGAGCGCAAGATTGAGCACGGCGGTCTCGAACTGATCGATGTCGGCTTCCGTACGCCGAGCGCCTGGATCGAGTTTAAGGGTGAGCTCGATCGTCTCACCGACTGAGCGGCGCAGCATGTCGGCCAAGCTGCGCATCGCTTCGTTCACGTCGATCAGTTTGGGGCGGAGCGGCTGGCGGCGCGCGAACGCGAGCAGGCGCTGGGTGATCCGCGCCGCGCGCCAGGCCGCTTCTTGCGCGCGCGCAACGGCGCGCTGCGCCGCCGGCGGCAGGTTCTGATCCGCTACGATCTCTAGATTGCCGGTGATGATGTTGATGATGTTGTTGAAGTCGTGCGCCACGCCGCCTGAAAGCTGGCCGATCGCATCGAGCTTTTGGTGATGAAGAATGATCTCTTCGCCGCGCTTCTTTTCGCTCAGATCGTAAATGATCCCGACGAACAAAGTCGCGCCGTCGATCGTGCCTTCACCGACCGAGAGGTACATCGGGAACTGCGAGCCGTCCTTGCGCTGGCCGATCAGCTCGCGCCCGATGCCGATGATGCGCTTTACCTTGGTTTCGCGGTGGCGGCGGATGTAGCCATCATGCTGCGCGCTTACGTCCGGCGGCATCAGGATGCGCACGTTCTGGCCGATCGCTTCCTCGGCGCTGTACTGGAAAAGCCGCTCGCACGCGTGGTTGAAGTAGCGGATCGCGCCCGCCGCATCGATCACGATGAGCCCATCGACCATCGTTTCCGGAACGATCGAGAAGCGCTCGTCGTCGAACAGCGTTGGCAAGGGGCGCTCCAGCACGAAAGTCGGCGAGACGTAGGATAAAGCCCCACGCCCCGGCGCGCCACTGCGCTGGCTGCCCCGCCAGGCTGCGCCCGGCCGCCGAAGCGTCTCACGCATGTTCGTCGTCGATCAGGATGCGCTGGGCTGCGCCATCGAGATCGTCGTACTGGCCGCTGCGCAAGCACCAGAAGAACGCCGCCAACCCAAGCGCGCCGAGTGCGACCGCCGCGGGGATCAGGAAGATCATGATGTCCATGCGCGCCTCCCTTGCAGACGCAACGCGTTCAACGTCACCACCAAAGATGAGCCCGACATCGCGAGCGCCGCGATCAACGGCGTCACGAACCCGAGCACCGCGATTGGGATCGCCACGAAATTGTAGAGCGCCGAGAAGGCGAGGTTTTGCACCACCAGCCGGCGTGACGCGCGCGCGACATCGATAGCTTCAATCAACGGCCACAAGCGCTCGCCTTGCAGCACCATGTCGGCCGCCGCTTGGCTCGCCTCGATCGCTGTGCCGGGCGTGACGGACGCGTGCGCGGCCGCGAGCGCCGCCGCATCGTTCAGGCCATCGCCCGCCATCAGCACGCGCCGGCCTTGCGCGCGCAATTGCGCGATGCGCGCGGTCTTGTCCGCCGGGCGCGCATCGCCGCGCCAGCGCGCAATGCAGGCCGCTTCCGCCGCCGCCGCAACGGCGCTTGGACGGTCGCCGGACATAAGCTCAACATCGATGCCGCGCGCGCGCAGCGCTTTGATCACGACGGCTGCGTCCGAGCGCAGCGCATCGCGGAACGTGATCCGTTGCGGTGCGTCCTCGCCCAACGCGAACCACAGCTCAAGCGCATCGTCTGCGCTGGCTTGCGCATGCGGCGCTGCGAAGGCGCGCCGCCCAAGCCGCGCCCGCCGGCCCTCGAACACGCCTTCGACGCCATCGCCCGCAATCTCCAGCGCATCTTGCGTCGGCGCGCCGGGGCCTGCGGCTTCCACCAGCGCGCGCGCGAGTTGATGGCGCGATGCGCGCGCCAGCGCCGCGGCCGCGCTCAGCACGTTGGGCTCCAGCGCCGTTTCCAGACGCGGCTTGCCGCGCGTCAACGTGCCGGTCTTGTCGAAGATCACGGTGTCGATCTCCGCGAGCCGCTCGAGCGCGTCGCCGGATTTCACCAGCACGCCGGTCTTGAAGAGCCGCCCCGTCGCTACGATTTGCACGGCCGGCACCGCAAGACCCAGCGCACAAGGGCAGGTGATGATGAGCACCGCCACCGCGTTGAGAACCGCGCCGTGCAAGCCGATTTCGGCAAGCCCGAATATGGGCGCGGCGAGCCATCCGATCAGCGTCGCCGCCGCCAGCGTGTGGACCACCGGCACGTAGAGTTTCGCCGCTCGGTCGGCGAGGCGCACGTAGCGCGCGCGCCCTTGCTCGCCCGCTTCGATGAGGCGCGCAAGTTCGGCGACAGCCGAGCTTTCGAGAGTGGCGGTCACGCGCATCGTTAGCGGCGCTTCCAGATTTATGGCGCCAGCGTGAACCATAGCGCCGGGCGCTGCCGCCGCCGCCGCCGTCTCGCCCGTTAGCATCGAAACGTCGAACGCCGAAGCGCCGCGTTCGACGATGCCATCCGTTGGCGCGCGGTCGCCGGCGGCAAGGTGCACCAGATCACCAATCGCGAGATCGCGCGCCGAAACGGAAACGAGGCGCCCTTGCGCGTCGACCCGCGCCGCCGTCGTCGCTTGCAGCGCAAGAACGTCGCGCGCGGCGGTGCGTGCGCGTTCGCGCAGG
Source organism: uncultured Caulobacteraceae bacterium (assembly GCA_964642205.1). Taxonomy (GTDB): domain Bacteria; phylum Pseudomonadota; class Alphaproteobacteria; order Caulobacterales; family Aquidulcibacteraceae; genus JBEVOS01. Next base: position 1,927 of record CAZXNY010000005.1, on the reverse strand, counting down.
CGGTGATCGAGGTAGCGTCCGATCAGCAGCAGAAACAGCAGCATGCACGCGCCGTCGAAATAAGCGTGCGGGCCGCGCGTCGCGGTTTCGAAGAGGCTGATGGAAAGCGTGAGGAGAACGCCGAGCGAGATTGGCACGTCCATGTTCGCACGCCCGTGCGTGAGCGCCGTCCAAGCCGAGCGGAAGAACGTCTGGCCCGCGTAGAGCGCCGCGGGGACCGCGACTACGGCCGATACCCAGTGCAGCAAGGTGCGCGTGCCATCGCCCATCTCGCCATGCCCGGACCAAACCGGCACCGAGAACATCATGATGTTCATCGATGCAAAGCCCGCCACCGCGAGCGCGCGCAGCAAGGCGCGTCCCTCATGATCGACTTGGCGTGCGCCTGCCGCAGGATCGAATGCGGTTGCGCCGTAGCCGAGCTGCGTGAGCTTGGCGACGATCGCGTCCGCGCGTTGCGCGCCTGGGCGCCACGCGACGGAGAGGCGCCCGGTGGAGAGGTTGAGCCGCGCGCGCTCGACGCCCGCCATCGCGCCGAGTTCGCCCTCGATGCGGCGGATGCAATTGGCGCATTTGGCGCCTTCGATCAGCAGATCGAGCGCGTCGGCGCCCGTTGCGTCGCGGCGCACGAATGCGGCGGGATCGGCGCGGGGCGCGTCGGCGGGCGCGGCGGGCGCAAGCCCCGAGGGGCAGCCGCGCGCGGCATCGCTCATTGCTACGGACGCCATTGCAGCCTCCGCTCGAAGCTGCGCTGTGCGCCGTCGCGCTTGGCCGCGCCACGGACGATCCACACGCCCGGCGCAGGCGCTGCGATGCGTGCGCTGTAGACGCCCGGCGCGGTTTCGTTGAATGCGAGCGTGACATCCTGTGCAGCCGCGGCCGGCCGGCGCAGCTCCGCGTCGATGCGCGCGCCGCGCAACGGCGCGCCCGTGCTGTCGCTCAACGTCACCTGCACCGCCGCGCCGTCCGGCGCGAGTTCGGCGAAGGCGCGCCAGCCAGTTTGTTCTTCGTTCCGGCGCTGTTCGAGCGTCTGGTTGTACGCGATGCCCTGTACGTAGGAGCGCCGCACGTCTTCACCGGGAAACGTGTCGAGCGCGACGACCATGAACGCAACGTTCACCGCGATCACCGCGGCGAAGAACGCCAGCATTGCGGCCAGGACGTGCCAGCCGCGCAGTTCGCCGCGCGGCGCCGATCTCAGTGTGCTCATCGTGCGCCTCCCGCAACGAATACGGCCTCACGCCGCCCTGCTTCGCCCGTGCCTGCGTCTTCGATCACGAAAGCGATGGGGTGCGGCGGACCAACCTGCTGCGGCGCCGTCACGGTGATGCGGATCGTGGTGACGGCGTCGGCGCGCGCATCGAGCGCGATCGCGTTGTCTGGCGTGGTTTCGTGGCCGAACGCGGCGAGCCGCGCGCCCTCGAGGCCGCGCAGGCTGATCTCGACGGGGCGGATGCGCCGCTCTTTGTTGATAATGCGCACGGTGTAGCCGTTGCGCACGTCGCCGTTCGCGAGCCTGACGTAGGGCGGGCTGCGGTCGCGCATCGCGTCGAGCGACAGGGTTTGCCGATTGACCAGCGCATACGTCATCGCGAGGCCCACAGCGGCGAAGATCACGCCATAGAGGATCGTGCGCGGGCGCACGAAGCGGTAGCGCGTCTTGAGCCCGAGCGCGCGGCGCGTGCGGTTCTCGTGCGCATCGTAGGCGATCAACCCCTTCGGGCGATCGACCTTGGCCATGATCTCGTCGCATGCATCGATGCAGAGGCCGCAATTGATGCATTCCAGCTGGTCGCCGTCGCGAATGTCGATGCCTTGCGGGCATACCGCCACGCATTGGCGGCAATCGATGCAATCGCCACGGCCGTCCCAGCTTTGGCCTTTCTTGTGCGGCGCGCGCGGCTCGCCGCGGTCGCGCCGGTACGTG